>CADAFC010000027.1 GCA_902787095.1 uncultured Bacteroidia bacterium | reverse complement strand
CAGTCGATGCGCTCTTACGGTGCCCGCGTCCTCGTGACAGAAATCGACCCGATTTGCGCACTGCAGGCCGCTATGGAAGGCTACGAAGTCACCACTATGGAAGAAGCAGTGAAAGAAGGCAACATCTTCGTCACTTGCACCGGCAACTGCGACGTCATCACCCTCGAACACATGCTCCAGATGAAAGACCAGGCTATCGTCTGCAACATCGGCCACTTCGATAACGAGATTCAGGTCAACGCATTGGAAAACTATAAAGGCGTCAAGAAAATCAATATCAAACCGCAGGTCGACAAGTTCGTGAAACCCGACGGCAAGGCTATCTTCATCCTCGCTGAAGGCCGCCTCGTGAACCTCGGATGTGCCACAGGCCACGCCAGCTTCGTGATGAGTAACTCATTCACCAACCAGACGCTGGCACAGATGGACCTCTGGGAAAAACGCGGCAAGTATCCTATCGACGTGTACTGCCTGCCGAAATACCTCGACGAGGAGGTGGCACGCCTGCATCTCGAGAAGATAGGTGTGAAACTCACCAAGCTGACGCAGAAACAAGCCGACTACATCGGCGTTCCGATCAACGGGCCATTCAAATCCGACATCTACAGATATTAATAAGGTATTATTTATTAATTGTAAATACGTAAGGCGGTACCATCAAACTCGGTCTGATACCAGTAGAGATGGGTACCGTCTCCGTTTAAATTGAAACCGTCAAGGATATTGTAACGCATGTCGTTGCACTCGTCGACGACAAAGGGAAGGTCGACATCAAGACGGTTGTTGGGGCAAGACTCGTTGTTTATCAGGGGCTTGCGGTCGTAGGCCATAAACTCGTCGTACGACTTCTTGTATACGATAATGCCGTAGCTCGGAAGTGGTGCTGTAAGGTACATCCAGCCGCCCACGACGTTAAGTTCTTGATATTCAAGCGTATTAGGATATATTACAAAATCTATGTCCACATTTATGTCAATCTGGTTTACCGGTTTTTTGTTGCATGAAATGACAAAAAATACCATTAAAATGGCACAAATGGCGTTTGAAATTCTGAAAATAGTCTTCATAGAGTGAAATATTTTCGGCAAAAATACTCAAAAATTCTTTCCTAAAACCCTAAAATTTGAGTTTTTCAGGTCATTTTGAGTGGTGGATAAAATGTTTATTTTTAATGTGTTACGACGTATTAACGTGGATTGTTGAAAAATATTTTTCCTAAAAAGATAAAATTTGCTTGTCGGTATGAAAAAATTGTTGTATTTTTGAACCCTAAAATTGTGCCCTGAAAAAAAGGAAATTATTTGAGTATAACATAAAAATTCAAGGTATGTTAAAAAAATTACTATTAACACTCTGCATTGTGCTGGCGTCGTGGTCGTTGGCACTTGCACAACAAGGTCGTCTCAAGGGTGTCATTACTGACAAGGATACCGGCGAGCCTGTCGCTTTTGCAAACGTCGTTTTGGAGAACGGTGGTACACAAGTGGGCGGTGCGAGTACGGACTTTGACGGTAACTATGACATCAACCCTATTCCTCCAGGAACTTACGACCTGAGAGCAACTTTCGTTGGTTACAACACCTACGTTTCAAAAGGCGTTGTCATCACAGCTAACAAAATCACCTTTCTTGACTTCACGATGAGCATGCAATCTGAGATGCTTGATCAAGTTGAGATCGTCGATTACAAGGTGCCTTTGATTTCAAAGGACCAGACTTCGGCTGGTGCCACCATCACCGCTGAGGAAATCGCGAAGATGCCTAACCGTTCGGCAGAAGCAGTGGCTGCTACCGTCGGTGGTGTGTTCTCGTCAGACGGTGAGGTCGGTAACATGCGTGGTTCACGTTCCGATGGTACTGTGTACTACATCGACGGTGTCCGCGTCATCGGCCAGTCATCAGTGCCTCAGTCGGCTATCGACCAAGTCGAGGTTATCCTTTCAGGTACCCCGGCTATGTACGGTGACGTTACTGGTGGTATCATCAGTATGACCACCAAAGGCCCTTCGAGAACATTCGGAGCAGGCTTGGAAGTCGAACAGTCAATTGACGGTTATGGTCACACCAGAGTCGGCTTGAACGTGCAGGGACCACTTATCAAGGGAAAGAAATCAGAGACAGCTCTCCTCGGCTTCTTCCTCTCTGGCGAGTTTACCCGTAACAAAGATGGTAATATCTCTGCTATCGGTCACTACAAAGCTACTGACGAATGGCTGGATTACATCAAAGATCATCCGCTTCGCCTCTCAAGCACAGGCGACGGTGTCTTACCGAACGGTGAGTTCACCAGAATGGGCTCAATGGAGTATGTGAAGAACTCACAGAACACTTCAAACTGGAGCACAGCATGGACTGGTAACATCAACATCCGTACAACCGAGACAATCAACTTGACAATCGGTGGTAGCTTCAACAAATCGAGAAGCCACGGATACGGCCGTAGCCAGGAGTATTTCAACTTCGACAAGAATGCGATTTACGATGATCAGACATGGCGTGTCTATGGCCGTTTCACCCAGAGATTCCCATCAGATCCTGATAGCCCGTCACTGATCAAGAACTTCTACTATAGCTTGCAGGTTGACTATACCCGTTACAACGCCAAACAGTATGACCCTGATCACAAGAAAGATATCTGGAAATACGGTTACCTCGGTCAGTACATCATCCACAAGACCCCATCATACGTTATGTCAGATACCGCTGTTACAGTGAACGGACATACATATAACAATGTCTTCACAACAGCATCATGGGACTATGATACTTTGGTCGATTTCTACGCAGCTGACTACAACCCGCTGCTCGCCAAATATACATCGATGGTGTATGAATTGTATGCAAACGACCCGGCAGGTCACTATACAAACTTCGATGATATTCAGCTCAGCCAAGGTCTTCTCAACTCAGGCTCGCCATCATATTTCTATGGACTCTACGCTCCTCCAGGAGCCATCCAGACAAATTATGGCTATAGCGAAAGCAGCCAGTTCAACGTCAACCTCTCAACAGCTATGTCGGTCGGCAACCACGAGCTCAAACTCGGTCTCCAGTACGAACAGCGTAACAGCAGATCATACAGCATCGGCGGTTATAACATGTGGTATCTGATGAGAAACCTTGCCAACTTCCATATCGACCAGTTGGATGTCATGAACCCTGAAATCGTATCATACGATGGATTCGTCGATACAGTCAAATTCTACAGATTGTATAACGGCGCCGACCAGTACCAGTTCGACAAGAACCTCCGTGAAAAACTCGGTCTCAGCGTGACAGGAGTTGACTGGATCAACACCGACTCATACAACTTCGAGAACAACCAGATTCAGTATTATGACAGAGATGGTAATATGAAATGGGCTACACTCGACGGTGGCTTCGACCTCAGCATGTTCACCCCTGACGAGTTGACACAAGACGGTGTCTCATACGTCGGATACTATGGTTATGACTATCTCGGCAAGAAACTCAAGAAACAGCCAAGCTTCGAAGACTTCTTCACAGAAGTTGATGAAAACGGTAACTACACACGTCCAGTGGGTTCATTCAGACCTATCTACATGGCAGGTTACATCCAGGATAAGTTCGCTTTCAAAGACCTTATCTTCAACGTGGGTGTCCGTGTCGACCGTTTCGATGCTAACCAGAAAGTCTTGAAAGACCCATATATCCTCTACGATTACTATACAGTAGGCGACAAGAGCAACAATGGTCAGATCACTCTTCCTGACGGAACAACAGCTATAGTCCCAGGCAACATCGGTAGCGACTATGCAGTGTACGTCAATGATATCAAGAACGTGACACAAATCATGGGTTATCGTTATGAGAACACTTGGTACGATGCAAACGGTGCTGAAATCGCCGACCCTACCACTTTGAATGCCGGTAGCGGTGTCACAGCATGGGTTAAAGATAAAGACCAATCACACGTCGATGTCAAGTCATTCAAAGACTACACACCACAATGGAGCGTGATGCCTCGTATCTCCTTCTCATTCCCGATTTCAGATGAGGCTTTGTTCTATGCTCACTATGACGTGTTGACACAGCGTCCTACCAACATCTACACCAATATCTACGATTATTACTACTTCGAACAGAATAGTGGTACTCTCAACAACCCTGCATTGAAGCCAACCCAGACCATTGACTATGAGCTCGGTTTCACCCAGAAACTCACCAACTCATCATCAATGACAATCTCTGCTTACTATAAGGAGTTGCGTAACATGATCCAGATGTACCGTTACACCGGTGCTTATCCTAAGGATTATACATCATACAGCAACTTGGACTTCGGTACTGTTAAAGGTATTGTGGCATCATACGACTTGCGTAGAACAAAGAACGTTCGTCTGCGTGCATCATACACCTTGCAGTTCACCAACGCTACAGGTGCTTCAACATCAACAATGGCAGCATTGATTGCAGCAGGTGTCCCTAACTTGCGTTCAACATTCCCAATGCCTTGGGACCGTCGTCACCAGTTCAACGTGACATTGGATTATCGTTTTGCTTCAGGTAAAGATTACAACGGCCCTGTCACAAAACGCGAGGGTAAGAAGCCTATCCAATGGCTCGCCAACACAGGTGTCGCCATCACAATGCAGGGCGGTTCAGGTACTCCATACACCGCATCAAGCAACGTGAACTCACCACAAGGCAACCAGGTCAATGTGTTGAAAGGTTCATACTACGGTTCACGCCTCCCATGGGCATTCCGTTTTGACCTCCGTCTCGACAAAGACATCGACCTTAAGCTCGGTAGCGGCAAAGACGGTGAGAAACGTCCGGCTTACCTCAACGTTTATCTCCAAGTCCTCAACCTGCTCAACGCAAAGAATATCATTCAAGTGTACCCAGCAACTGGTAATCCTGATGACGATGGTTACCTCTCAGCTCCTGAATGGCAGCGTGAAATCGCCAGCCAGACAAATGCTGACTCATACGCTGAGTTGTACAGATTGTATGTCAACAGCATGTACAACTACTCAGCACCACGTCAGATTCGAATTGGTATGATATTTAACTTCTAAACAGAAAATAAAATACTGGAAATATGAAGACTATTATTCGTTTATTAACTGTTGCATTTCTTATTGTAAGTGTAACTGAAGTAAGAGCTGAGAAGAGACCTTATGACGGGCCTCAACCTCGGAATCTGAAACAAACCACTGCAGGATGTACACCGTCATCAACTTTTGCCTGGTTGAATATCAATAATGCAAAAGTGCGTATCAACGCTGGTGGTGATATGTGGTGGGATCTTCCAGGCGGTTCTGGAGCTAAATATTATATCCCAGCTAACGGTTCCGCAACATCATTGTATGCTGGCGCTCTTTGGATCGCAGGTATGGACATCAACAACCAGTTGAAGTGCGCCGCTCTTCGTTTCCGTCAAGGTCCTAACGGCGGCGGTGGTAACGACTTCTGGACAGGCCCTCTTACCGTCGACGGTTCAGCCTCTATCGACGCTGCTACATGTATGGAATACGACAAGATGTACAATATCACTCGTGCCGAAGTCGATGACTTCCTCGCTCACTGCGATGACAGCGGTATTCCTGAACCAGGTTATGAAATCCCGGTCAACATCTTGAACTGGCCTGCTCACGGCGATCCGTCAAGAGGAATGAGCTACTACCTCGCTCCTTTCTTCGACCGCGATGAAGATGGTAACTATGACCCAACACAGGGTGACTATCCTTACTATGACATCACCAACGAACTCTGCCACACCAAGACTCCTACAATGGAAGAGTCAATGGCTGGTACAGTTTACGGATCAATCCTTTCTGACCAAGTCATCAAAGGTGACCAGACAATATGGTGGGTGTTCAACGATAAAGGTAACTCACACACTGAGACAGGTGGCTCGGCTATCGGTATGGAAATCAGAGCTCAAGCATTTGCCTTCGCAACAAATGATGAGATCAACAACATGACATTCTATAGCTACGAGATTATCAACCGTTCAACATATACCTTGACAAACACATACTTCTCACCTTGGACCGACGTTGACCTTGGTTATGCTAAGGACGACTATATCGGTTGCGACGTGTCACGTGGTCTTGGTTACGGTTACAACGGCGCTCCTGTCGATGGTAATGGTGAAACTGAATCTTACGGCCCTAATCCTCCAGCGGTCGGTGTCGACTTCTTCCAGGGTCCTTACCTTGACCCGGATGGTCTCGACAACCCGAAATACGAATGGGTGGATACATTAGGCTTTACAGTTCACGGAACAGATACAATCTGGAACATCACACATGGTGACCAGCTCTGCGACGAGAGTATCAATGGTGTGAACTTCGGTAATGGCATCATCGATGACGAACGTTTCGGTATGCGCCGTTTCGTGTATCACGACAATACACAGTCATCAGTCAACGGTGACCCTGACTACGCTCCTGAATATTACCTCCTCCTTAGAGGTATCTGGAAAAACGGTGCCAAGATGGAATACGGTGGAACAGCCGTCCCTGGCGCTGCCGGTACAGTGGGTCCTGCCTGCGACTTCATGTTCCCATTCGATTCCGACCCATGTAACTGGGGTACTGGAGGTGTGACACCTGGCGGTGGCTTCAACCAGAACGGTTTCTACTGGAGTGAAGAGACAGGTAACAATGGTGGTCCTAACCCTGTTAACGACCGTCGTTTCATGCAGTCAGCTGGTCCTTTCACCTTGAAATCAGGTGCTGTCAACTACATCACATTCGGTGTGCCGTGGGCACGCGCAACAACAGGCAAAGCATGGGCTTCTGTTGAGCTTCTCCGTAAGGTCGACGACAAGTGCCAGGCTATGTTCGACAACTGCTTCAAAGTGCTTGACGGTCCTAACGCACCAGATTTGACAATCCGTGAGCTTGACAAACAACTCATCATCTATCTGTCAAATTCAGAATCATCAAATAATGTCAATGAGAGCTATATCGAGCCGGATCCTAACATCCCAGAATTCGACGCCGATGGTAACCTTAACGACAGATACTTCCGCTTTGAGGGTTATAAAGTCTACCAGCTTGCTAACAAGGAAGTTAGTGTTGCTGAGATCAACGACCCGGCAAAAGCACGTCTGATATTCCAATGCGATATCAAGAACTATGTGTCACGTATCATCAACTTCATCTATAATGAAGATCTCGGCTATAGCATCCCAACCCTTATGGTTGAAGGCGCTGATAACGGTATCTCTCACTCATTCGTGGTGACACAAGACCAGTTCACAACTAACAACGACCCGAGCCTCGTCAACCATCATACCTATTATTTCATGGCAATTGCTTATGCATATAACAATTACATGACATACGATCCTGAGACGACAGAAGGTCAAGGCCAAAAAGAGCCTTACCTCGAAGGCCGTAAGAACATCAAGATGTATCAAGCAGTTCCACATAAGATTGTGAACGGTACTGTTATTAATTCGTCATACGCCGACAAACCGGTCATCACAAGATGGGTCGGTATCGGAAACGGTGGCAATCAGATTGAACTCGCTGATAAGGATGTTGAAGAGCTGTTGAGCCGTACACCAGGTAGCGAGACCAACATCTTCGGTATGCCAGACTACCCAGTCCTCTATCACCCAACATACAAGAGAGGCTATGGTCCTGTCGATATCAAGATTATTGACCCGTTGAACGTGGTACCTACAGATTATGCAATCTGGTTCCATGATTTCCATACGAAATATATCCAGAAAGTCACAGGCGATCCTGAAATTCCTGGCGATAGCCTTGATAAAAACGTGTTCAGATGGACTTTGAAGGACCTCGTGACAGGTGAAGAATTTGAGTCAGACACCACATCAGAGGTGTTGACAGACAAGGTCTTCATTGAAAGAGGTATCTCGTTGAGAATTGAGCAGGTATGGGACATTGGACCAGACAAAGTCGGTACAAAGAACCCAGGTACATCAAACAAGACCGATTATTTCAGATGCTTATCACCGAACAATGGCGTTATCACAACATCTCTGACATTCGCCGACAGTTCGCAGCGTTGGTTGTCCGGTATCAGAGATAATGATGCTGTTGCTTCAAGCCCTCTGAACTGGATCCGTTCAGGTACCTATGCCGACCAGGATGATGCGTCGAACAACGACTATTCTGTGTCAAGTAAGACCAACGGAACATTCAAACCATACGACCCTTCGGAGAACTACGAGAAGATAGCTCAAGGTACTTGGGCACCGTTTATCCTCGGTTCAACAAATACCATTGAAAAGGATAACCCGGGTCCTGTCTATCATCACGCAGCTTCTAAGAAGACAGACTCAATCTGGAGAAAGGTCGGTTCAATTGATATCGTGTTGACCGCTGATAAGTCAAAGTGGACACGCTGCCCTGTTATCGAAACATGCTTCGACTCGCAGTACGCTGAAAACAATGGTGTCCAGTGGAGCTTCCGTCGTCATGCTTCAGTCGACAAGAATGGCAATTATGCCGCTGCCACATACGAAGAAGCAAGAGCAATGGAGCCAAGTGATGATCCTGAATCACCGGCATACATCAGCCCATACGGTATGGGATGGTTCCCAGGCTATGCAATTGACATTGAGACTGGTGCTCGTTTGAATCTCGTATTCGGTGAAGACTCGTTCTATCCGGAACTCAACGGACGTGATATGTTGCTGAATCCTCCTGCGGTCACAGCTGCAACAGCTGCTGGCGGTTCACAGAATGCCGACCCTGTTCTCTTTGACCAGGTTAGCGGAAAAGCAATATTCGGAGCCAAGCATTATGTTTACATCTTCCCGATGGTGCGTATCAAGGATGTGTCACATAGACCATATAAAGTTGGCGCTTATGATGCTGGTAAAGCATTGTTTGACTTGCTTGACTTCTCAGATGAACAGTCAGCTCCTGGCTACAGAGTTCAGATTTGGACTATGCCATTCTGGATTGGTATGCCGATGGCTGTTGAAGGTAAGGAGTGGTTGCCAGCGAACAATCCTGCTAAGATCTCTGTCCGTGTAGCCAAACCTTATAGAATCGGCTACAGCTCGGTGCCACTTGATATCACTGAGGAAGACAATCCAGTAGAGTATCACGCTTTGGTTGACTATGACAATCACGAAGGTTTGAATCCTTACTACACGTTCTCTACCAAGGGCTACGGTCCAGAGCTGTTGAACGCCGACAAGGGTAAATCCGACCGCGATTTGATCAAGGTGATTCCAAACCCATACTACGCATATTCGAACTACGAACCTAATGCTCTTACACACAGAGTGAAGATCGCTAACTTGCCTGACAAGTGCGTTGTGACAATCTATTCGGTGAATGGCACCAAGGTCCGCCAGTTCAAGAAAGATGACGCGTCAACTACTTCAATTGACTGGGATCTCACCAACCATGCCAACACACCTATCGCGAGCGGCCTTTACATCATCCATGTTAAGGACAACGTGAACGGTGGCGAACACACTGTTAAGTTCTATTGCGCAATGCGTCAGGTTGACTTAAATACATTCTAATTATTTTGCGAACAAATTAAAAGTACACGATCATGAAAAAGTTATTTAGAACTATCGTAATAGCAAGCTTGACAATCATTATAGGATTAACGAGCACAGAATTATTCGCAGGTAATAAGGATAGAGCTGGTCAAGCTGGTGCAAGTGAGTTGCTCGTAAACCCATGGGCTGTGTCGTCAGGCTGGGGCAATGCCGGTATGGCATCTGTCAAGGGTGTCGACGCTATGTGGAGCAACGTTGCTGGTATCTCATTCGTGAACACGATGGACCTCAACTTCTCATACACCAATTGGTTGGCAGGTTCAGGCACATCAGTCGCTTCATTTGGCGGTTTGGTACGTGTTTCTGAATCAATAGTTGCAGGTCTCTCGTTTATGTCAATGAGCTTCGGTACAATAGAGAAGACAACGACGGAGAATCCTGACGGCGGTATAGGAACATTCAAGCCAAACTTGATGAACATCAATATCGCTGTAGCGAAGTCGTTCTCTAACAGTATCCACGGAGGTTTCGTGTTGAAGATCATCAACGAACAGATTGCTGATATGTCTGGCACAGGTGTCGCATTGGACGCTGGTATCCAGTATGTTACAGGTCTTACCGATAACATCCACTTCGGTATCTCTCTCAAGAACATCGGACCTACCATGAAGTACAAAGGCGACGGTCTTTCAATCAAGACATTGTTGGAAGGTATGGAATCAAGCATCACAGTGGTGCAGCGTGCCGATGAGTTCGAGCTCCCGACACAGTTGAACATCGCTGCAGCTTACGACTTCAACTTTGCTGACGCAAGCCGCTTGACCATCGCTTTCAACTTCAACTCGAACGCATTCTCAAAAGACCAGTTCATCGTGGGTCTTGAGGGCTCATTCAGAGACATCCTCTTACTCCGTGGCGGTTACACATTTGAGAAAGGTATCTTTAAGAATATTGAAGACGCTGATTGCAGCAACGTGAACAAGGGATTGTCACTCGGTGCATCAGTTCAGGCTCCTCTCAACAAGAAAGGTCTGAAGGTCTGTCTCGACTATTCTTATCGCAATACTGCACACTGGAAAGGTACACACTCGATCGGTGCAAGAATTTTATTCTAAAAAATTTCTTGTATCTTAAAAAAAAGTTGTATCTTTGCATACAATTTTACGGAAAAAAAGAGCCCTTATTAACGTAAGGGTCTCTTTTTTTACAATTTAAAAATATAAAAGATATGGCAGAAGTAGAATATTTTACACAAGCTGGGCTTCAGAAACTGAAGGATGAATTAGAGAATTTGTGCGTCAACGAGCGTCCGAAAATAGCAGCAGCCATCGCGGAAGCACGTGATAAGGGTGACTTGTCGGAGAATGCTGAATACGATGCGGCAAAAGAAGCGCAACAGCTTCTCGAGATGAAGATAGTGAAGCTGCAACTCACCATCGCCAACGCACGCGTCATCGACGAGTCGAAGATGGACACATCAAAGGTGTTGATACTTTCGACGGTGAAAATGAAAAATGTGAAGACCAAACAGATGATGACATACACCATCGTCCCTGAAAAGGAAGCTAACCTCAAAGCAGGAAAGATCTCCATCACATCGCCTATTGCAAAAGGCCTCCTTGGCAAGTCGGTGGGCGAACAATGCGAAATCCAAGTGCCGGCAGGCAAGCTGTTGTTTGAAATAGTTGAAATAACAAGAGAATAATTATGGCATCGATTTTTTCAAGAATAGTGGCAGGCGAGATTCCTTGCTATAAGATTGCGGAAAACGACAAGTTCTTCGCCTTCTTCGACATCAGTCCGCTCGTCCCGGGTCACACACTGGTGATTCCAAAGAAAGAAGAGGATTACATCTTCGACATCTCTGACGCCGACCTCGCCGAGATGATAGTGTTTGCAAAGAAAATCGCCATCGCGATAAAGAAAGCCATCCCATGCAAGAAAGTGGGAGTGGCGGTGATAGGCCTTGAAGTGCCTCACGCACACATACACCTCGTGCCGATGCAGAAAGAGGGTGACCTCGACTTCAGACACGAGAAGATGCACCCGACAGAGGAGCAGTTCAAAGAGTGGCAGAAGAAAATCGTTGAGAATCTTTGATTAGTGAAGAAAGAACCGGTAAATATCTGAACATCGTTCTGGGATTATGGGCGATGATGCTGATGATGCGCGTTTATGAGACGTGCGCTTTGCTGGTCACTTTCGGTAACGTCGAAGGGCTGTTGCTTTCAGAAGCAGCAGGACTTACAATGGACATCATCGTGGGTAATGCGGTGATGTTCATTTTGTATCCGTTGTGGAGATGGATGGCCCGACATGCCGAGAAAGCCGCAAACACAGTGTTTCTTGCGGTTCTGACAATACTGATGGTGATACATGTGGCTGTGTTGCAGTATTTCTTCAACCAACACAAGCTGCTTGACGCACTGCTATTCGGATACTCGTTCGAGGAGATGTTTTTCACCGTGACTACAACCAACGTCTCTATTTGGGGCACGCTGATAACGATAATGATAGCTATAGCACTGTTTTTTACG
The DNA here is from genome assembly GCA_902787095.1 of uncultured Bacteroidia bacterium. Taxonomy (GTDB): domain Bacteria; phylum Bacteroidota; class Bacteroidia; order Bacteroidales; family F082; genus Limimorpha. The sequence continues at coordinate 8,402 of CADAFC010000027.1, read as the reverse complement.
AGCTATCATTTTATCAAAAAAATCAGGAAAACAAGGGTTTTGCAGATAGTCGTGGTGGCGATGCTGCCACTCGCCATTGCGCTTTGCTTCGTCCCGACAACAATTTACAACGAATACACCTGGAACAAGTCGTTTTATCTTTATAAGGAGATTTTTAAGTATAAGACGACAGAAAAGCAGTTCTGTCATGAGATAACAAAGGAGGATGTCGCTGATTTTCAGGCACTTTATCCTGAAAAGAAATTCGTTTCGGAAGAATATCCGCTGTTGCATGAATTTGACACGCAAGACAGTTTGGGTTATTATTTCGATGAGTTTGACGGCAAACCTAATGTGGTGATACTCCTTGTGGAAGGTCTGAGCGATGATTTTGTGCATGATTATCATGGGCTTAACCTCATGCCGAACCTCCGCAAGCTAATTGACGAAAGTTTGTATTGGGACCATTGTTTCACTCTTGGAGAGCGTTCGTTTGCAGTGGTTCCTTCGCTCTTGGGCAGTCTGCCATACGGAAAAATCGGCTTCACTTTGCTTGAAAGACTGCCGCGGCATCTTACTTTGACCTCGGTTTTTGAAGCTAACGGATATCAGACCGATTTCTTTTATGGACAGGGAAGCTGGTTCCATAATAAAAAAACTTTTTTTAATAAGAACAACATAGATTTGATTTTCGACAATCAGAAATATTCTGACGAGTATCAGAAAATCATTGTCGGTGAGAAGAAATATTTCTGGGGATACGATGACAGATGTCTGCTTGAACAGTCGCTTAAAGTGATTGACACTCTGGGAGATAACCCACGTTTGGATGTTTATTTCACGGGTTCGACACATTCGCCTTTCGTCATTCCAGAGCCTGAAAAATACGATAAACGTTTGGCGGCATTGAGCGAAGCAGTGGAAAAATCGTCAGATCGCAAGTTTGTGAAGTATTTCAATGACTATCTGCGCACTTTGTTGTTTTTTGACGATGCTTTGGGCGAATACCTTGAAAAATATTCGCAACGTGCTGATTTTCAGAACACAATCTTTGTGATAACAGGCGACCATCCGATGACGGAGGTCCCGCCGGGAAACACTTTAAAACGTTATCATGTGCCGTTTATCGTCTATTCGCCGAAGCTGAAGACGGCGGCGAGGTTTGAAAACACCGTCAGTCATCTCGATTTTTATGAGACGATGATGGCGTTTATGGAGAAATATGGCATTGAACGTCAAGAGGTTAGCGCTGCTTTGGGCGGTAATATGTTCGACGAAAACAACATCGCATTTATGGACGAGCCGCGCAACGTCAACGACTTTTATGCCGACGGGTATTATATCTCGGGAGAATATCTCTATAAAGTTTATGATGGATTTAACTTAAAGAAAATCAATGATTTAGAAAGATATAACGAGCTGAGGAGAAGGCTTGACGTCTTCAACAAAATAAGCCAATACACATCTTTGGAAAATTATATTATCCCGATTGATGATTATTGTAAAGCATTGAAATTGAATAATGTAGCCTATTATGGACATGAATTCATGGTTTCAAAAGCGAAATATGATGATATAATAAAATCAATAGATGTAACTGATTATGAATATGTTACGCTTGATTTATCGTTTGATTGCAAAGATGCGAAAGGCATAAGTATAGTTTATCAGCTTGTTGATGAAAACGGGAACAGGTTGACGTATAATAATTTCGGAGTAGGTGATGTTGATTACTATTGTTTGTATAAGCATATACACGTAAAAAAGGGAGAGGGGAAGACATATTTCCAGGCTTATTTTTATAATCCGGAAGAGATTGTTTATCAATTATTTGACGTAGAAGGACTATTGTTAGGAAAAATAGAATAAAGATATGGAAAACACTTTCAAGATGGTTGCCAAGACTATGGCGGGGCTCGAAGGAGTCCTCGCCGAGGAGCTGACAGCCATGGGAGCGCAGAACGTCGAGATTTTGTACCGCGCCGTCAGCTTTGAGGGCGACAAGTGGTTGATGTATAAGGCTAACTACTGTTGCCGCACGGCTTTGAGAATCTTGAAGCCTGTGGCGAGTTTCGTGGCACGCAACGAGCTGGCGTTGTACAACAACATCTTCAAGATTAAATGGCACGAGATTTTCAACATCAACGAGACTTTTGCCATCGACGCGGTGGTGAGCGGCAACTATTTCACGCACTCACAGTACGCTGCGTTGAAGGTGAAAGACGCCATCGCCGATGAGTTTCGCGAGCATTTCGGTGCACGTCCGTCGGTGGATGTCGAGGACCCTGACTTGAGAATCAACGTGCACATTGAGAATGAAAAAGTTACGTTGTCGTTCGACAGCTCCGGTGAGTCGCTGCACAAACGCGGTTACCGCAAGGTGGTCGACAAGGCCCCTATGAGCGAGGTGTTGGCGGCAGGCCTGATAAAACTAACCGGTTGGAAGTGCGACTGTAACTTTGTTGACTGCATGTGCGGCTCGGGCACCATCCCGATAGAGGCGGCTATGCTCGCTATGGGCATCCCGGCAGGATTTTTCAGAAAGAAATGGGGCTTCATGACATGGCACGACTTCAACCCTGAGTTGTGGCAGCGTGTCATGATGGATGCTGGTGCTGAGATGGAAGAGTTTGACTATGAGATACTTGCATCAGACCATTCGGCGAAAGCCGTGGAGATTGCAAGAGCGAACATTGAGAACGCACATCTGCAGTACGATATCAAATTAAGTAAGCAGGATATGTTTACGATGGTGCCTCCTGAGGGCGGCGGCATCATGATTATAAACCCTCCGTACGGCGAACGTCTGGAGGAGAAAGACCTTATTAATCTCTATAAAGGCATAGGCGACGCGTTGAAGAAGAACTTCAAGGGCTTTGAGGCATGGATTATCAGCTCAAACAAAGATGTGATGAAGCTCATAGGGCTGAAGCCGTCAAAAAAGATTGATGTTTACAACGGACCGCTGGAGTGCAAGTTTGAGAAGTTCGAGATTTTTGAAGGAAGTTATAAAGATAAGAAGATTAAAGACCTTAGACTTTAGACCTTAGACTTTAGTAGTGACCGCTAAGGTCTAAGGTCTAATTACTAAGGTCTAAAATATTTCATTTTTTTCTTGCATTTCTAAAAATCGCTTTTTAATTTTGCAATCTTAATTAGCAAATTTGAAAAGCATGTACAAAATAACCAAACATCCTATTCTTGACATCGCCGAGGGCGAGAAGGTAGAGTTTATTTTTGACGGCAAAAAAGTGGTTGGCCAAAAGGGTTACACCATTGCTGCCGCATTGCATCAGGCTGGTTTCCCGGTTCACAGCCACAGTCTTGACGGACGCAACAGAAGTTTGAATTGCGGCATCGGAAAGTGCGGTGCCTGCGAGATGCTCGTCGACGGGAAGATACGTCGTATCTGTATCACTCTGGTTGACGGGGTGAAGGAGGTGAAGCCCATCAATAATGAGGCCAACGTGCTTCCAGAGGTCAAGGCTCTGCAGCCTCGTGAGGTGAAGGTATACAAGACACAGGTCGCCATCATCGGTGCCGGTCCGGCGGGCCTTGCATGTCGCGAGCAGCTGAACAAGCTGGGCATCAGCAACGTGGTGATAGACAACAACGCACGCATCGGAGGTCAGTTTAACATGCAGACACACCAGTTCTTCTTCTTCGAGAAGGAACAGAAATTCGGTGGAATGCGTGGATTTGACATTGCGAAGACCTTGGCAGGCGATAATCATGAAGGAATATTATTGAACTACACCGTTTGGGACCTGCTCGAAGGCAAACGCATCGCTATCAAGAACCTGGTGACACAGGAGATGGCGTATGTCGATGCTGAGCATCTGGTAGTGGCTACTGGCGCGGTGCCGTTTATGCCGACATTTGAGAACGACGACCTTCCTGGCGTGTACACCGCTGCCGTGTTCCAGAAGATGATGAACCAGGAGCATACGTTGCTTGGCAAGAAGGTGCTTACAGTGGGTGCAGGCAATATCGGTTATCTGACATCATACCAAGGGATGCAGGCTGGAGCGCATATCAAGGCCATCATCGAGGGCATGGACCACGAAGGCGGCTTCCCGGTGCAGGCTAACAGAGTGCGCCGACTCGGCATACCGATTATGACGTCACATATTCTGTTGAAAGCCATCCCGAACGCCGATAGAACAGGCATCGTGGGTGCTGTCATCGCGAAATGCGAGAACTTCAAGCCGATAAAGGGCACTGAACAGGTGATTGACGACATCGACATCATCAATATATGCACAGGATTGATTCCTGACAACCAGCTTCTCGTGAAAGGCCGTGAGGTGTTTGGATTGAATGTGTATGGTGCTGGCGACGCTATCAGAATCGGCGAAGGCACAAGCGCTGTGTTGAGAGGCAAACAAGCCGCATTTGAGGTGGCACAGAACATCGGTTTGAGATACAACTACGATGAATATCTTGAGGTTTCGAAGCAATATATCGAGTCGCAGCAGCATCCTGTGAGAGTGCTTGATGAGCCAAACAAGCCATCGGCAGAACGCATGGCCGCAAAACCGTTTGTGATGGCCGACTGTGTGTATGGATTCGCTTGCAACCCATGTTCGTTCAGCTGTCCACAGGGCGCAATCACCAAGTCGAGCACGAACACAGTGCCGGTGATTGATTACGACAAGTGCATCGGATGTATGAACTGCGTGAACCACTGCCCGGGCTTGGCGATCTTTGGCTACGACATGCAGAAGAGCACACTGTTCCTGCCTGTTGAATATGAAGTAAACGAAGGCGTTGAGGTGTTCCTCGTTGACGACAACGGCAAGAAAGTGGGCGAGGGCGTCGTGGAGAAGGTCCTCAAGAAGAACAACAAGACCAACGTGGCCCGCGTTATCGCAAAGGATGTGGCTCTCGACAAGCTGACTGAGGCACGTGGTTTCATCGTGAAGGAAAACTATCCGAAACCGATAGAATTCAAGCCATTGAAGGAAGTCGAGTCGGAGACATACGTATGTCACTGCGAAGATATCAAACTCGACAAGGTTTTGAGCGTGATCGGCGACAGAAAGGCTATCTCTGTTGACGAGTTGAAACACATCACACGTATGGGTATGGGTCCATGCCGAGGCAAGCGTTGTATCCCACGTGCGCGTCAGATCTTGCGCAGCTATGGCATCGAGCTGGTGGGTGACGCCACGCCGCGTGCACCTCTTTCGAACCAGGTGAGCCTCGATGACTTATATAACCCGAAGACCAAGGAGACGTTTATCTTCCCGAAGATGAACGACGTGAAGAAAGAACAGGTCGAGGTGTTTATCGCCGGTGGCGGTATTGCAGGCAGCTCGCTGTTCCGTTATTTCTCGGAAGCTGGCAAGAAGCCTGTGATGATCAACTACAGCCGTGGTGCTTCGTGGAGATGCATCGGAGGCGGTCGCCCGGCGTTCTCGAATCCGGACATCGCCGATATAGCGGTGCACAACCACGAGATTTTCAAGAACATGCAGAAGGAGCACAACATCAACTACCACCTGACACATTACGTCAACCTGGTGCATGATGAGGCTACCTACAAGTCGCTCGATGCCTCACGCGCATGGAGCGATGCATATATGATTGACCGTAAGGACTTTAAGAAAGAGATTTCGCCATTATGGGATGACACCAAGACCACATACAGCCACGCCTTGATTACGCGTGACTGCTGGCAGGCCACACCTGGTCGTGTGATCGACTACATCAGAGGAATAGGTGTGCAAAATGGCGGTCGCTACTTCGAAGACTGCGAGCTGCTGCACGTCCAGAAGGTCGGTGGACATTATGTGACATTGGTGCGCACGCATGAAGGCGCCTTCGTTGAATACACCTGCGACCACTTCGTCAACGCGATGGGATGGGGTGCTGAGAAGTTCAACGACATGCTCGGTTTGGACACAGGTTTGTATCCTGTCAAACACCAGGCGTTCATCACACGCCGTCTGCCTATGATGGGACCAAACGGAGGTCCGTTGGATATGATCATCGACCGTCGTCATTACAAAGGCTTCAGTGCTGTTTACGGGCAGCAGTGGGCGCATACGGGTCAGATTATCGGCTGCGCAAGCCCTGACACCGACGCTTACGAGGCGCGCCAGAACATCAAATACAACAGCAAGGAGTTTTTGGAAATAGTGTCAGAGGTCTTCGCAGAGTGGATTCCTAACCTCGGCGAGGTGAGCTTCCTGGCATGTTGGGCTGGCCGCTACACCGAGCCGCGTTACATCGTCGACCCTGAGGTCGGTCTGTTGACAGGTCTGCGTGGCCACGGCTTCATGCTCGGCCAGTATCTGGCGAAGATTTACGTCGACAAATATCTCGGCAAGCCGGTTCCAGGTTACATGGAAGACCTGAAGATAACAGGCAAGGGCTTGAGCGAGAATGCGTTTAAGTAGAATGGAGAGATTCTATAGATATTTTAAGCAATTCGCTGTTTTGGCGATATGTTATACCTTGGCGGTATTCGTTGTTAAAACAAGCGAATTGCTTATTAATGCTGGGACAGTCGCAAGTTTATCTGGTTTCTTTTACGGAAACCTGACATCATGCGGCTTTGTCGCGGCAGTGGTATTCCTGTTATATCTTATTTTTTCAATATTTTCAAAAAAATCAGCGGTTTATGTGTCATCTGTGCTCTTCGGTCTGATGGTTATGACAGAAGCTGGCTTGTCTGTTTATTATGCCACGACAGGTATTCTGATGGGTAAGGAATTGATAGTCAGACCATTATGGGAGATGATTCATACGGTGAGAAGCGCCATCAGCATCTGGATGATGTTGGGTGTGGTGGTGCTGCTTGTGGCATACGTCGCCTTGTCGGTATGGCTTTCAAAGAAAAATATAAGCAAGCTGACGAGTTTTATTGTCGCTGTCGTCATTATTGTGTCGATACCGTTGTTTTTTATTATCGGTATCTATCAGGATAGGGTTGTGGTAAACAAAACGCTTTACTGCACCAGACAGTGTCTGAAGAATGCTTTTGGCGAAGACCAATGGGATTACGACGAAACCATTGTTAGAAATTATATGGCTATGTTTCCGGAGAGGCAGGTCATTAACAAACTATACCCTTTGGAGCGGGTCGACAATATCCCGAATGTGCTCGGTCCGTATTTCAAAAAGTCGGATATCAAGCCTAATGTTGTGATAATAGTGGTGGAATCGCTCGGCACAGATTTGTTTGGTGTGAATGATAAAGGTGTCAGCTTCACTCCGTTTTTGGATTCATTGTCGAAGCACTCATTGCTTTGGGTGAACTGTATGGCTACAACGCCACGCAGCTTTGGGGCTGTTCCTGCCATTACAGGATCGGTACCGCATGGATTGAAAGGCTTCCAGTTTGGCGACATCCCAAATCACAACAGTTTGTTCACCATACTTTCAAGTAACGGATATGCCACCAATGCCTTTTACGCCGGAAATTTCTCATTTGACAGGGTTTACGACTATCTCGTGGCTCAGAAAACAGATTATTTGTCACCGTTTTATTCGGAATACGGTAACGACAAGTCGGATGAGAAAGACGGCACATATTGGGGCTATCATGATGCTGTGATGTTTGATAAAAGCTTGAAAATCATTAAGGAAAGAGGTTTCGACAGACCCGATTTGGATTTGTTTGTCACCATATCGCAGCATGAGGATTTGAAGCTTTATGACAAGGATTTGCAGAAAAAATATTATGATGAAGCCGAAAAACGGAATGTTAATCCCGATTTGATGGGTAAGATGGCGGCAACGTTGTATACCGATGATGCTATTAAGCATTTTATTCAAGGGTATGAGGCCGTTGAGCCTGATGATAACTATATCTTCATAATCACAGGTGACCACAGCATGAATTTAGACGGCAGCAATCCTTTGGATGCCTATCATGTGCCGCTCATTATATGGTCGCCATTGCTTAAAAAAACTGCACGTTTCGATGGAATGGTGTCGCATAATGACATCACGCCTTCGATGTTGACTTTGCTACGCGACAATTTTGGACTTGAGACGCCGAAGACTGTGAGCTGGGTGAGCGACGGACTCGACACAGTGTCGGGGTTCCATTCGAATGTCAGGAACTATTTCCTGCATTACAGCCGTGAGCTGAGGGATTTCGTGTGGAACGACTATTATTATACTATGGACGACAAGCAGCATCCGGTGTCGCGTATTATAGAGGGTGTTAAGTTGAAAAATATTGATAATCAAAGTCTTAGTGATGATTTAAAAAATAAGTTTGAAACTATGGTTTATGTCGACAATTATGTTTATTCACATAATAAAATTGTGAAAAAACCGGTTTTGGACAACAAGAAATCGTTCGACTTGATTACAAAAATAGAGATTCCTGATTCGATATACTGTGCTTCAAAACCTGACAAACCGAGTGTCATGACACCACAAAGCGTGGAAATATTGAATCAAGA
>CADAFC010000026.1 GCA_902787095.1 uncultured Bacteroidia bacterium | reverse complement strand
TGGCTGAAGAAAGCCGTCATCATGTTTTTCCCGATAAACGACATGGAGGTGTCGAAGAGCGGCATCTTCGAATATTACGACAAGATTCCGTTGAAGGGCGGCTTCGAGCAGGCTGGAGTGCGTGTGGTGCCACCGGCTACGGTGCGTTACGGCGCGTTCATCAACAAAGGCGCAGTGCTGATGCCCTCCTATATTAATATAGGTGCATACGTCGACAGCGGTACGATGGTCGACACCTGGGCGACGGTCGGTTCGTGCGCCCAGATAGGCAAAAACGTGCATCTCAGCGGCGGCGTGGGCATTGGCGGAGTGCTCGAGCCAGTGCAGGCAGCACCCGTAATCATTGAAGACAACTGCTTCATAGGCTCGCGTTGCATCGTGGTGGAAGGCGTGAGAATTGAAGAAGAGGCGGTGCTCGGCGCAAACACAGTCATCACTCAATCGACGAAGATTATCGACGTGACCGGAAGTGAGCCAATCGAGTATAAAGGCGTGGTGCCGGCACGCTCGGTAGTCGTTCCCGGCTCATACACCAAGCATTTCCCAGCTGGCGACTATAATGTGGCTTGTGCGTTGATTATCAAGAAGAGAAACGAGTCGACAGATAAAAAAACATCTCTCAACGAAGCGTTAAGAGATGTTCAAGTTTGAGGGTAGAAGGTGGGATTCGAACCCACGACCCACGGAACCACAATCCGGTACTCTAACCAGCTGAGCTACATCTACCATCTGGATTTGCGGGTGCAAAAGTACAAAATTTTTTAATACCAGCAAAAAAATTCTTTATTTTTGCAAAAAATTTTTTCAAGAATGGGCAGAATAATGGCAATCGACTATGGCAGAAAGCGTTGCGGCATCGCCGTGACCGACCCTTTGCGCATAATAGCCAATGGTTTGACGACAGTAAGAGCCTGCGATTTGCTTGCTTGTATTCAAGATTATGTGAAAAAAGAACAGGTTGACGAGATTGTGGTGGGTGAGCCGAAGGACATGCACAACAACCCTTCGGAATCGGCACAGTATATCGAGCCGTTTCTGAAACAACTGAAAAAAGCTCTGCCGGAGATGGTAATAAAACGTTTCGATGAACGTTTTACCTCTGTAATGGCACATCAGACCATGATTGACGCGGGTCTGGGCAAGAAACAGCGTCAGAATAAGGAGCTCGTTGATACGATTAGCGCGACGATAATTTTACAGTCGTACATGAGTTCTTTGAATCCTTCCGTCATTTCGACCAGAGCCGATGGGCAGGATGGAGAAATCTTATAGATAATTAAAAATTTGAATATAAAATGATATTACCAGTTGTGGCATACGGTCATCCGGTGTTGAAGCATGTGGCCGAAGATATTGAAGAAAACAGTCCTGAGATTCAGCAGCTTATCGCTGACATGTTTGAAACGATGTATTACACCGAGGGCGTCGGGTTGGCGGCTCCTCAGATCAACAAGTCGATAAGACTTTTTGTGATGGACAGTGACCCGTTCAAGGACAAATATCCGGAGGGTGCTGGCGTGAAGAAGGTGTTTGTAAACCCGGAAATTATTGAGCTTTCAGGCGAGCCGTGGACATTCAGAGAGGGCTGCCTCAGTCTGCCTGACATGAGCGAGGACGTGGAGCGTCCGAGCAAGGTCCTGATTAACTATCTGGATGAGAATTTTGTGGAACATGAGGAAGAGTTCGACGGCATAGTGGCACGTGTCATCCAGCATGAGTATGACCATCTTGAAGGAAAATGCTATGTCGACAGGATTAGTCCGATGCGTAAGATGCTGCTTAAGAACAAGTTACGCAACATTTCCGAGGGTAATGTCGATGTGGATTATAAGATGATATTCCCGAATAAGAAACACCGGAGATAGTTTAGAGTTTAGAGTTTAGAGTTGAGAGTAGTTGTGAAGTTTAAAGTTTAAAGTTTAAAGTTTAAAGTCTTTATTGTAAGTTTCGATAAGATTTAGAATCTCCTCTTTTCCGGTGCCTTTTTCGGAGGAGGTGACGATCATTGTGGGGAGTTCCTCCCATTCTTCCAGCAGTTTTTTCTCGTAGTTTGCGACGTTTTCTGAGAGCTGTTTGCCACTCAGCTTGTCGGCTTTTGTGAAAACGATGACAAAAGGAACCTGGTTTTCACCAAGATTTGAAATGAAATCGAGATCGATTTTCTGCGGCTCGATGCGGCTGTCTACCAGGACGAAAGTCGCCACAAGGTTCGGACGGCCAAGGATATACGCGTTGAGCATCCCTTTCCATTTCTCGCGTTCTTTCTGTGAGCGTTTGGCGAAGCCGTAGCCTGGCAAGTCCACGAGATACCAATCGTCGTTGATAATGAAATGGTTGATGGTGATGGTTTTGCCAGGTGTTGCTGACACTTTCGCAAGTTTGCCGTTGCCTGTCAGCATGTTGATGAGCGACGATTTTCCCACGTTGGAGCGTCCGATGAAGGCGTATTCCGGCTTTGTGGGTTTCGGAAGCTTGGCAGTGTCGGTGTTGCTTTGCAGAAATGAAGCGGTCTTGATAATCATGATGAAACAATTTCCATGCAAAAATACAAATTTTCACGCAGAAACAACAGAAATAACAGAAATTTTCCTAAACTGAAGCGAATATTCGTACACCGTCATTTCGACTGAAACGGAGTGGAATGGAGCAATCTCCGACAAATTGGATGAGATTTCTCCGCTCCGCTTCTCGGCTTCGGTCGAAATGACGCTCGTGGAAGTCGCTACGCTCGGAATGACGGGGACGTTGTTAATAACTTTTTTGGATGTTGATAACTCTGTTGATAAATTTTTTAAAATTTTTTGTCAAAAAGTGGGAATAAGTGGGAAAAAATGTATAATTTTACAACCTGAAAAATTTGTATACAAATGAATTATCCGATTGGTGAATATTATTGCAAATTAGACGCTAAGGGAAGATTGCTCTTACCCAGTGGTTTCAAGGAACAGCTGGGAGAGGAGCTGGAGGCCGGCTTCGTGCTGCGTCCGGGTCTGTTTGAGACATGCCTCGACGTGTACGGGATGGATGATTGGCGTAAATTGCAGGACAAACTCGGTAAGCTGAACCCGTTCAAGAAGGAAAACCTGATGATGATGCGACGCATCAACGGAGGTGCAAGGTTGGTGAAGATGGACGGCAGCGGACGTCTGCAGATACCTAAGGATTTGGTCGACAAATGTGCGATGGTGAAGGAGGTTGTGATAACTTCATTGCCTGACAGAATGCAGATTTGGGCGAAAGAGAAGATGGACGAGAGCAATGCCCAGATGACCGATGCTGAGTTCTCGCAGCTTTTGGAAGACCGACTTGGAAACATTGATTTTGAGTAGAAAAATTTTAGAAGATGTATCATAATCCTGTGTTGTTGAGCGAGTGTATCGATGGCCTGAACATCAAGCCGGACGGCATCTATGTCGACGTGACTTTTGGTGGTGGCGGTCATTCGAGAGCTATCCTTGAGAAGCTCAAGGGCGGTCACCTCTATGCCTTCGACCAGGATGCCGACGCAGCCAAGAACGCGTTTGACGATGAGCGTTTCACGTTTATCCCGCAAAACTTCAGATACATGAAGAATTTCGTGCAGCTTTACGCAAATGCTAAAGTTGACGGTATCTTGGCGGATTTGGGTGTGTCGTCGTATCAATTCGACACGCCGGAGAAAGGGTTCTCGACACGTTTCGAGGGTCGCCTCGACATGCGTATGAACCAGAACGACGCAGTGGATGCGGCGAACATCGTCAATACATACGAAGTGGAGGCTTTGGCGAGTGTTTTCTCACGTTACGGCGAGTTGAAAAACGCCATGGCAATAGCAAGAGATATTGAGTTGGCGAGAGATGTGCAGCCGATTGAGACGACGACGGATTTGAAAAACGCTGTTGCCTTGCATCTGCCGAAAGGTCAGGAAAACAAGGCTCTGGCGCAGATTTTTCAGGCGTTGAGGATTGAGGTTAACAAAGAGATGGAGGTGCTGGAGGCGTTTTTGTCGCAGTGTGCCGACGTGTTGAAGCCGGGCGGTAGGCTGGTGGTGATGTCGTATCATTCACTGGAAGACCGGCTGGTGAAGAATTTCATGCGCAGCGGTAAGGCTGACGGCGAGGTGGAACAGGATTTCTTCGGAAACCGCCACACACCTTATAAATTAATCACGCACAAGCCGATAGTGCCGAGCGATGAGGAGATTGCGAGAAACAGCAGGGCGAGAAGCGCGAAATTGAGAATAGCGGAATTAAGGTAGGGACAAGGCATGCCTTGTCCGTACAGGATGAGAAAAGATATGAAAAAGAAATCGTTTTTCAATGAGTATCTGGGCGGAGATGTGTTCTCCAAGTTTTCGGTGGGAAGACAGCTGCCGTTTGTGCTCTATGTGGCGTTTCTGGTGATGCTTTACATCTCTAACACTTATTGGGCGGAAGATATGCGACTCGACTATAAAAATAAAAGCAAACTCCTTGAGAACCGCAGGGTTGAGAGTGTGTCGCTGCAGGCTGAGATAACAAGGCTTTCGAGACAGTCGGAGCTGAATAAGGCATTGAAACACAAGGGGATAAAAGAGTCGGTGGTGCCTGTTAAAAGAATTGTGATTAATAAAGAAAAAGTTGAGAAATAGTATATGGGTAAAATGAATTTTTCTGAGTCATGGCGAGTTTTGCTCGTTTACCTGGCATTCCTGCTGTTTGGAGTCGCTGTGGTGGTCAGAATCATTCATATTCAGACGGTTCAGAGGGCGGAGTTGCTGGAGCAGGCTCGTAAAGTGGATATCAGAATTGACACTGTTTCGGCCGACCGTGGCAATATCTATTCGAAAAACGGGACGCTTCTGGCCACGACGGTGCCTCTGTACAACATCCATTTCGATTACACATCGGTTTCTGAGAAAGAGCTCGACAAGAACATCGACGCGCTGACTGACAGTCTGGCGAAGATGTTTAAAAACCATTCGAAACAATATTTTGAAAACCAGCTGAAGAGAGGCCGCAGGGAGAAGGACAAATATGTGGAGATCGCTGTGGATTTGAGGATTGACGAATATGAGCGTCTGCGCACATTCCCGTTGTTCAACAAAAATGGTTTTTCCAATGGCTTGAACATTGAGAAGCGCATGATCAGGGAACGTCCGTATGGCATCCTGGCTCAGCGTTTTGTGGGTAGAACCGAGAAGACAAGTCCCGACAACCCGCATCAGAAAGGCATCTTGGGCATTGAAGGCCAATACGACTCTATCCTTAACGGCGTAGAGGGTTATCAGCTGATGCGTCGTGTGGCTGGCGGTCAGAGGATACAGATACCGTCATCGATAAACGTGGACCCGCAGAGTGGCTGTGATGTGTATACCACCATCGATGTGGAGCTTCAGGACGTGGCGGAGGAGGCTTTGATGCGTTGTCTGATTGAGAACGAGGCGGAGAAAGGCTGTGTCATCATGATGGACGTGGAGACGGGTTATGTGGAGGTGATGGCAAACCTGCAATACAACCCGAAGACCAAGAAATACGAGGAACGCTGGAATGTGGCACTTGGACAGGCGATGGAGCCGGGTTCGACATTTAAGGCAATAACGATGACAGCATTGATGGAAAATGATCCTAATTTCAACATCAAGAGGGTCATCGACTTGGGAAATACAGGCACTTGGACGTATGTCTGGCACAGCAAGAACGGCAAAGGACATGCGTTTCATGTGAGAGACTCGCATGTGGTGAAGGGTGGCAAGCCGACGATAGAAGAGGCGTTCTGGGAGTCGTCGAACATCGCTTTTTCGAAGCTTGTGACTGAGTATTTCGAGAATCAGCCTGAGAAATTCATCGAGCAGATTTATAAGACAAAGATTAACGAGCCGCTGAATTTGGCGTGGAAGGGCGAGGAGAGCAGGGCCAAGATCAAGAGCCCGAGCGACCGTCAGTGGTCGTACACCTCGTTGCCGAGTATGGCGATGGGTTATGAGCTTCAGGTGACTCCGATGGTCATTTTGACTTATTACAACGCCATAGCTAACAACGGCAGGATGATGAAGCCGCAGTTTGTGAGGGAGATTCGTCGCGGCGACGAGGTGATAGAGACGTTTGAGCCTGTCGTCATCAACGAGCATATAGGCTCCGAGAAGACGGTGAAGACGTTGCAGTCGCTGCTCCGTGGCGTGGTCGAGAAAGGCACTGCCAAAGCATTGAACATCTGTCCGTTCCCGATAGCCGGCAAGACAGGTACGGCGCAGATCTCGACGGGCGGCGGATATAACAAGAGGAACTACACGGCATCGTTTGTGGGATATTTTCCTGCCGACAAGCCGAAATATTCATGTGCGGTCATCATCATCAACCCGATGGGCGGCAGATACTATGGCGCCTCAGTGTCGGCGCCGGTGCTGAAAGACGTGGCTGAGAAGGTTTATGCGACGAGGCTGGGCGTACAGGATGTAACCGACAGCATCCCGGCCGACTGCGACAAGTACACCAAGGCTTCGATGGCATATTTCAACGATGTGAGCGAATACTGTGACATGGCTGACATCGGGATGGTCGACGCTGACATGGCATCGGAATGGGTCAAGGTGAGTGAAGGCAACAACGGTAGAGTGAACATTCAGAGTGTGGATGTTGACGATGAGATGGTGCCTGACCTTACAGGTATGAATGTGATGGACGCGGTATATCTGCTGGAGAGCATGGGGTGGAAGGCGCAATTCAGCGGCAAGGGACTGGTGGAGAGTCAGAGTGTGAAGGCAGGGACGGATTTGGAAAAAGGGAAAACTGTTGTTTTAAAGTTAAAGGTGTAGGGATAACGCATGCGTTATCCGTACTGGATAAGAAATATTATTGAGATGAATATAGGTGAAATATTAAAATCAGCAAAGGATTTGCAGTTTGATTCACGCAAATGCACCGAAGGCAGCGTGTTTTTCGCAGTGCGTGGCACGCAGGTTGACGGTCATGACTACATCGCGAAAGCCATTGAAAACGGCGCAAAGACCATCGTTTGCGAGCAGATGCCGGAGCAACAAGCCGACGGCGTGCGTTATTTCGTGGTCGAAAACAGTGCCAAAGCATTGGGGTTGGCTGCATCGGAATACTACGGCAACCCTTCGGGTAAGCTGCATCTGGTGGGTGTGACGGGCACCAACGGCAAGACGACCATCGCGACATTGCTGTACCGCCTGTTTACTGATGCGGGCTATGCGTGCGGACTTCTCTCGACGATAGAAAACATCATAGGGAAAAAGGTCGTGCCATCGACACATACCACTGGCGACCAGCTGGAACTCAACGAGTTGCTTGCCCAGATGGTGGAGGCAGGATGCGAATACGCCTTCATGGAGGTGAGCTCACACTCCATCGACCAGGAACGTATCGCTGGCTTGCATTTCGACGGCGGAATCTTCACGAATCTGACGCAGGACCATCTCGATTACCATAAGACATTGGCAAACTACCGTGACGCGAAGAAGAAGTTTTTCGACAACCTTCCTGCGACGGCTTTCGCCTTGACAAACCTCGACGACAGGAACGGTATGGTGATGTTGCAGAACACCAAGGCCACCAAAAAGACATATTCGTTGAAGCATGATGCCGATTTCAAGGGTCTCGTGATGGAGAGCTACTTCGATGGCATGGAGCTGAAAGTCAATGGCAAAGCGGTGTCGACGTATCTCGTCGGACGTTTCAACGCCTCGAATCTGTTAGCTATCTACGGTGCTGCCGTGTTGCTTGGCATGCCCGAGGACGAGGTCCTGCAGGAGGTTAGCAAGCTACACAGCGCGTCGGGACGTTTCCAGATGGTGCAGTCGAAAGACGGCATAGTGGGCATCGTCGACTATGCGCATACTCCAGACGCCTTGGAGAACGTGTTGTCGACCATCAACGAGATACGCACACATAACGAGACTTTGATTACCGTGGCTGGTGCTGGCGGCAACCGCGACGCAGACAAACGCCCGAAGATGGCTGCTGCTGCGGTGAAGCTGTCGGACCGACTCATCATCACCAGCGACAACCCTCGTTTCGAGGAGCCGGAGGACATCATCAGTCAGATGAAAGCTGGCGTGCCTGGCGAGTGTTATAACAAGGTCTTGTGTATCACCGACCGTCGTGAGGCTATACGCACCGCAGTGGCGCTGGCGAAGAAAGGCGACATCATACTCGTGGCTGGCAAGGGTCATGAGACATATCAGGACGTGAAGGGTGTGAAACACCATTTCGACGACAGGGAAGAACTTGCAAACGCTTTTAACGAAAAATAGGAGGTTGATATGTTATACTATTTCTGGAGATATCTGAGTTTGAGATTCAATTTGCCGGGCGCGGGAGTTCTTGAGTATGTAACTGTGCGTGCCATCATCGCCATCATTGTCTCGCTGATGATTTCGGTGTGGTTCGGCAATTTCTTCATCGATCTGATGAAACGCCGCAACATATCAGAGACGCAACGTGATGCCAGTATCGACCCGTTTAATGTGAGTAAGACAGGTGTCCCGACGATGGGCGGAATCATCATCATCACCTCCATTTTGGTGCCTTGTCTGCTTTTCGGCAAGATTACGAACATCTACATGATTTTGATGCTTGTAACCACCATAATCCTTGGCGGAATAGGCTTCGCCGACGATTATATCAAGACTTTCAAGAAGAAAAAAGACGGTCTCAACGGCTGGTATAAAATCTTCGGACAGGTGTTGCTCGGTCTGATAGTAGGCCTGACGCTTCGTTTCAGTCCTCAAGTGGTTATGAATGAGAATGTTAAGGTTAGGATTGAAAACAATAAAGAGGTCGTCATCAAGTCACCTGACGTGAAGTCGACGAGGACCACGATCCCATTTTTGAAAAACCATAACTTGAACTATGCCGACATATTCAATTTTATGGGCGAGCCTTACAAATACTGGGCCGGATGGGTGTTTTTCGTCGCTTTGACGGTGTTTGTGGTGGCTGCTGTTAGCAACGGCTCAAACCTCAACGACGGTATGGACGGCATGGCGGCAGGCAACTCGGCGATAATAGGTCTGGGCATCGGTATCCTTGCCTACCTCTCGAGTAATGCAGTGCTGTCGGGTTATCTCGACATCATGTATATCCCAGGCAGTGAGGAGGTCGCGGTGTTCTTGGCCGCCTTCGTTGGTGCCTTGATAGGCTTTCTGTGGTTCAACTCATACCCGGCGCAGGTGTTCATGGGTGACACAGGCAGTTTGACCATCGGTGGCATCATCGCGGTGTCGGCTATCATCATCCACAAAGAGCTTTTGCTGCCAATCATGTGCGGCATCTTCCTGATAGAGAGCTTCTCTGTCATCATACAAAAGGCCTATTTCAAGGCAGGAAAGAAGAAAGGAGTTCATCAGCGCGTGTGGAAACGTACCCCTATACACGACCATTTCCGTACCTCTATGGCACAGGTGCTGAAAATGGACCCGACAACAACGGTGATTCACAAAGGTCCGAAAAACCTGTATCACGAGGTGAAGATTACCATCAGATTTTGGATTGTGACAATCATTTTGGTGGCTTTCGCAATTTTGACTTTGAAGATAAGATAAATTTTGTAACATTATATAAAACAAGGAATTATGACTTTAGAACAGTTGGCAAAACAAGGTAGAAGAAAAGAGATTTTCACCACGGCATTCACCATCAACGAGAGCATCTGCCATGCGAGGAGTGAGACGTTACGCAACAGTTTCGTGGACTGCGAGCGCATGAAAAACCGCAACGAGCTGGTGTCGGTGCGCAATGGTGTGAGTTACATCAACGACTGTGCGGCACATAGCCTCTCGGCAACATGGTTCTCGTTGGAAAACCTTGGCGGACAAGCGGTGTGGATTGCTTTTGCGGGCAACGACGACTACGAAGACATGATTCCGGTGGTACGTCAGCATGTGAAAGCGATAATCTGTATCGGTAAAGAGAACGAACAGATTAAAAACATCTTGGGATGCCTCATGCGCGACGGCATTTTGGAAGTCGATACCATTGAAGACGCCATACGTCTGGCAATGAACAAGGCGGTGGCCGGTGACAGCGTTATTTTCTCGCCAGGTGCTGATATCCAAGGCTTTGACGCGATGAAGATGGGTCGTGTTTTTGTTAAAATGGTAAAATAAAACTATGATATCGAAAGAAACGGTAACGGAAAAAGTCAAAGATCTGTTCAGAGGCGATAAGGTCATCTGGATGATCGTGGTGTTTCTCGCCCTGATCTCCATGTTGGTGGTCTATACCTCGTCGGATTCGCTGGCATACAGGGCGTATCACGACAACAACACCAAGGTCTTGCTGAAGCATCTTGGCATGTTGGGCCTCGGACTGGTGGTGCTGCTCATCGCGGCAAACGTCAAATATCGCAGGTACGCCAAGATCATGCCGCTGCTTTTCTGGATTTCAATACCGCTTCTGCTTTATACCCTCCTTTTTGGAAAAAACCTGAACAACGCAAGCCGTGTCATCAACCTCGGAATCGTCACTTTCCAGACCTCCGACCTCGCCAAGGTGGCGTTGATTGGCATGTTGGCAAGAATTTTGACGCTCTATCGCGACCGTATGGACAACCTTAAAGACCTCTTCTGGCTTGTGATGGTGCCTGTTTTGGCGGTTGTGGGACTCATTTTCCGTGAAAACTTCTCCACTGCGGCAATGCTTTTCGCGACCTGCATAGTGATGATGTTTTTAGGAAAGATAAAGATGAAATATATCTTGGGATTTGTCGGAACGATAGTCTTTGTTGGAACTTTAGCTGTTTTGATTTTACTGAAAGTGATGCAGAACAACCCTGAGAAGATGAACCGAAGCATGACGTGGGTAAACCGTATCGAGCGTTTTGTGGGCAAGGAAGACGAGGATTCCGCTAAGAACGAAGAGAAAAACTTCCAGATCACGCAGTCGAAGATCGCCATCGCTGGTGGCGGTGTCTTCGGAAAGATGCCCGGCAAGAGCACTCAACGTACCATATTGCCGCATCCCTATTCCGATTTCATCTACGCCATAATCGTGGAGGAATACGGTCTTGTGGGCGGTGTCTTCGTGCTGCTGTTATATCTGATATTGCTGTATCGAGCCACCCGTCTGATGATACTGGCTCCGCAGTCGTTCGGGGCGATGCTGGCGTTCGGACTGGCTTTCAGCATAGTGATGCAGGCACTCGTGAACATGGGAGTCGCCGTGGGCTTGCTGCCTGTCACAGGACAGCCGATGCCTCTGGTGAGTCGGGGCGGCACCTCGCTGGCATTTACTGGATTGGCGATAGGGATAATAATCAGTGTGACAAGAGAAATCAATTATAAAGATACAGATTTTAACGATGGAAACAATACAGAAGTCGAAATCACCGAGGCTGATAGTTAGCGGCGGCGGCACGGGCGGACATATCTTCCCGGCCATAGCCATTGCCGATGCCTTCAAACGCCGTCATCCCAACGCCGAGATACTTTTTGTGGGTGCGAAGGGCAAGATGGAGATGGAACGTGTGCCGCAGGCAGGCTATCCTATTGAAGGACTGTGGATTAGCGGATTCAAACGTGAGCTTTCACTCGACAACCTGAGCTTCCCGTTTAAGCTGATAAGCAGCCTCTGCAAGGCTAAAAAGATATTAAAAAAGTTTAAACCCGACATGGTGGTTGGCGTTGGCGGATTCGCCTCGGGACCAATCATGCGCAAGGCTACGAGACTGAATATCCCAGTGGTGATTCAGGAACAGAACTCGTTTCCGGGTGTCACAAACAAGATTGTGGCTCCAAAGGCAGCCAAGATATGTGTGGCATACGAAAACATGGATAAATGGTTTCCGAAAGATAAAATCGTCTTGACAGGTAACCCGTTGAGAAACAATGTGGTGTCGACAGAAGGCAAACACGACGAAGGCGCACGTTTCTTCGGTATGGACCCGCAAAAACCGATAATCTTGCTGGTGGGTGGCAGTCAAGGTGCGATGGGCATCAATAAAGGCATATCAGCGAAACTCGCGATGTTTAAAGACGTTGATTATCAGATGATTTGGCAGACTGGAAAGCATTATGTCGAGCAGGCACAGAAAGAAGTCGATGAGCTGGGATTGGGCGAGAGGGTGAAACCTGTTGTCTTCATCGACCGCATGGACTTGGCTTACGCAAGCGCCGATGTCGTCATCTCACGCGCAGGCGCCATGTCGATTTCAGAACTCTCGTTGGTGGGGAAAGCAGTGGTTTTCGTGCCGCTTCCGACAGCAGCCGAGGACCATCAGACGAAGAATGCGATGAGTCTGGTGCAAAAAGACGCCGCTATGATTGTGAAAAACGACGAGACACCCGAGAAACTCATCCCGACGGTGTTCGAGTTGTTGAACGACAAGAAAAAGATTAACAAGATGCAGGAAAATATCGCTAAGTTTGCGAGACCAAACGCAGCGGAAGACATTGTAAATGAATTAGATAAAATATGGTGTATTTCTTAGGAATCGGAGGTATCGGCATGAGTGCTTTGGCAAGGTACTTTAAAGCTAACGGCTACGAGGTGTCCGGCTATGACCGTACCCAGTCGCCACTCACGCAACGTCTTGAGACAGAAGGTATTAGCGTGCATTATGTGGATGATCCCGCTATGATTCCAGAGAATATCGACTTCTGTGTGCTGACGCCAGCGATACCTGCTGACTCTAAGGAACTCAATTATTTGCGTGACAAAAACGTGAAGATAGTGAAAAGGGCGGAGGTGCTTGGCATGTTGTCGAGACAACACAACAGCATTGCCATCGGTGGCACGCACGGCAAGACCACCACAACAGCCCTCGTGACACATATTCTGATGACCGCAGGTAAGAAACTGTCGGCGTTCATCGGAGGAATAGCACGCAATATCGACAGCAACGTGGTTATTGGCGATGCCAACGATGAATGCGTGGTGATGGAAGCCGACGAGTTCGACCACTCGTTCCTGCAACTCTCGCCATACGTCAGCGTGGTGACATCAATCGATGCCGACCACCTCGACATATACGGTGATTATCAGCACGTTGTGGACAGCTTTAACGAGTTCGTGAACAAGACCAGCGATGACGGCTTGGTGGTTTATCACGCCGACCTGCCGATAAATACCGACAAGAAACACATCACTTACGGCCTCGAAAAAGCCGACGTTATTGCTGAAAACATATGCGTAAATCAAGGTGAAACTTGTTTCAACATTAAAATCGCTGTGGATGATTGTTGGGAAGATAATAATCTGCGTTATCTGCGAGATCTGCGTGAGTTAAAAATGTCACTTTACGGCAACCACAACGTCCAAAATGCTCTCGCAGCCATCATCGTCAGCACGTATCTCGGTGTAAATGAAGCGGATATACGCAGAGGCTTGGCAACATTCAAAGGTGTGCAGCGTCGTTTCGACATACGTGTGAAAAATACAAGACACATTTACGTTGACGACTACGCACATCATCCTGAAGAGATCAAAGCGGCATTGTCAGCTGCACGTAAGGTGTTTAGTGACAAGGAGTTGACAGTGGTGTTTCAGCCGCATCTGTTCACTCGCACACGCGATTTCATGGATGGTTTTGCCGAGAGTCTCTCGCTGGCCGACCGGGTTATATTGCTTGACATCTATCCGGCACGTGAGCTCCCGATTGATGGAGTGACATCGGCGGCGTTGCTTGATAAAATAACATCGAAAAACAAGATGCTCTGCAGTAAAAACGAGCTTCTCGATATAATAAAAGGCATTGATCCTGAGTTAATTATGACTGTTGGGGCAGGCGATATCGACCGTTTTGTCCCGCAAATTGAAAAGATGTTGGCGCAATGAGGAAGTTTCTGCAAATATTAGTGCTTGTCATCACAATCGGAGCGATTGGGTGCTTGTGGTTTTTCACCCACAGGGAGCACGTGGAACGTCCTATGCAGCGTGTGGAACTTACGGTGGAACGCCCGACCGACAATGGTTTTATCGATAAAGCAGCTGTGTATCAGACGATTATGCGCATCTGCGATACTGTTCACAACAACATGGTCACAATGATACCAGTCGACAGCGTCAGGAGTTACATCGCAACCATCCCATGGGCGATATACACCTATGCCGACATGACTTTTGATGAGGTTTTAAAGGTAAAAATCGTTGAGTGTCAGCCTGTTATGCGTGTTTACAACAGAGACGGACAATCGGTTTATCTTGATGAAGAAGGAAATATTTTCCCGGAAAGTGCGGTTTACACACCTCATCTGATTATCGGAAGCGGCAATTTGAATTTCAAGACATTGAAAAACAGAAATGCCAACATCGCCGACCTGGATTACGCTTCAAGCGACTTGCCGAAGATGTTTAATGTCATGAGAAGCGTGTTAAATAACTCATATTCAAAGGTTTGCGCAAAGCAAGTATATTATGACAACAAGAATTACGAGCTGGTTTTGAACAATGTCGATATGAAAGTGATTCTTGGAAACGACAAAAATGTCGATGTCAAATTGATGAATATGAAATATTTTTTGGAGAAAATGCAAGGCTCTGAAGAGCTTAAAAACTATAAACAGATCAATTTTAACTTTGAAAATCAAGTGGTTTGCACGAAAAATAATAAAAATAAAAGATAATGAGTAATCCTGTGTACATCGTAGGCCTTGATATTGGCACTACAAAAATCGCCTGTTTTGTTGGCGAAAAAGTTGAGAATGGTAAGATTATCATCCGCGGTTACGGCAAGACCGAGTCGACGGGTGTGAAACGAGGCATGGTTTTCAACATTGAGGAGACCGTAAATGCCATCAAACGTGCTGTGGAGCAAGCCTCCGAACAGTCGAATGTCGATATCAAGACGGTGAACGTGGGTATTGCCGGTCACCACATCAAGAGCAAACAGCACCGTGGCGTGCTGATGCGTAACAACCCGGACGTGGAGATCACCGACGAGGAAATCGAGAAACTGCGTCAGGATGCGTTCAAGCTGAACATGCCTCCGGGAGAGGAAATCATCGATGTCATCCCGCAGGAATACATCGTTGACGACGAGGTGGGTATCCGTCATCCTAAGGGAATGCTCGGCAGCAAGCTCGAGGCCAATTTCCATGTCATCATCGGTCAGGTCGCTGCGGCACGCAACATCATCACCTGCATCAAACAGGCTGGCTTGGAGATGGAACACATGATTCTCGAACCTATCGCCTCGGCCCAGGCGGTCCTCGGCGATGACGAGAAAGAGGCTGGCGTGGCACTCGTCGACATAGGCGGCGGCACCACAGATATCGCCATCTTCTACGATAACATCATCTACCACACCGCTGTCATCCCGTTTGGCGGCAACGTGATCACCGAAGATATCCGTCAGGGCTGCTCCATCATCAAGAAACACGCCGAGGAGATCAAGGTGAAATTCGGTTCGGCGGTGGCGTCAGAGAACCGTGACGACGAGGTGGTGTCGATACCAGGCATCCGCGGACGTGAGCCGAAAGAGATATCGTTCAAGAACCTCGCAAGCATCATACAGGCCCGTCTGAGTGAGATTTTCGACATCGTGAACCAGGAGATACAGAAGGTCAACAACGAGCATAAGCTCATCGCAGGCATCGTCCTCACAGGTGGCGGTGCCATGATGAACCACATACAGCAACTTGCGGCGTTCAAGACAGGACTTGACGTGCGCATCGGCTATCCTAACGAATATCTCGCCAACGAGAATTCAGAAGAACTCGCCAGCCCGATGTATTCGACAGGCGTCGGCCTCGTGATCGAAGGCATGGCACGTTACGAAGAGGCAAGACGTCACGGCAGAGTCAAGTCTAACAACGAAGGCAGGGTGGTGGGCAAAGTCGAAGACGACGTTGAAGTCGAAGTCGAGCTTCCGGAAACAGAGGAGACAGGCAACACCGACCCGAAACCGGGCTTCTTCACACGTATTATAGGCAGATTCGGCCAGAAATTCTTTGGCGAAGATGATATTGACAATGATAATCTTGACAATTATAAAAACTAATATAAGATGGAAATAGTAAGATTCGAACCACCAGAGGAAAAACAGAATATCATCAAGGTGATGGGTGTTGGCGGCGGCGGCAGCAACGCTGTGACACATATGTTCTCGGAAGGCATCACAGGTGTCGACTTCGTGTTATGTAACACCGACGACCAGGCTTTACAGCGAAGTCCTGTTGAAAACAAACTGCATATCGGCAAACACGCCCTCGGAGCAGGCAACGTCCCGGCGGTAGGACGCGCGGCGGCAGAAGAGACTGAAGACAAGATACACGAGATTCTCGATGACGGCACACGAATGCTGTTCATCACAGCCGGTATGGGCGGCGGCACAGGCACAGGAGCCGCTCCCGTGGTGGCGCGTATCTCGAAAGACATGGGAATACTCACCGTGGGTATCGTCACACTGCCGTTCTCATTCGAAGGCAAACGCCGCCAGCAACAGGCTGTCGAAGGCATCCAGGAGCTTCGCAAATACGTCGACGCACTGCTCGTGATAAGCAACGACAAGCTCCGTCAGGAATACGGCAACATGAAACTCACCGAGGCTTTTAAGATGGCCGACGACGTGTTGAAGATCGCCGCCAAGGGTATCGCTGAGATTATCACCGTGACAGGCTACGTCAACGTCGACTTCGAAGATGTCAAGAACGTGATGCAAGGCAGCGGTAAGGCCATCATGGGCTCGGGTTACGCAAAAGGCGAAGACAGAGCTCTCAAAGCCGTAGAAGAAGCCGTGCATTCACCATTGCTCGACGACTCCGACATCAAAGGCGCTAAGAATATCCTGGTTTACATCACCTCAGGTACCGACGAGGTCAAACTCGATGAGGTCACTGAGATCAACGAATACGTCCAGGATGCCACAGGCAAGGTCTCAGAAGTTATCTGGGGCAACGGCGAAGATATGTCGCTCGAAGACGGTATCCGCGTGACACTGATCGCTACAGGATTCGGCAACGACGAGACTACGATAGAACAGCCAATCATCCACACTTTTGAGGAAAACACAATAAAAGATCCGGAGAAAGAACTGCAGAGACAAGCTGTCGTGGCTGAGGAAAAACACGAGGAAGTGACTCCACAAGAAGACGAAATACGTTCCTACGTGAAGAAAGAAGAGCCTGTCATGAAGATTGAAGAGGTCGAGGACGAGAAACCTAAGGACGAGGCTCCGAAAATCAGACGTCATACCCTCTACGAGGATGAAGAAATCGCTGACAAAAAAAACAACGACAAATATTATAACAACGACAACGACAACGACAACGACAGCGGCATCACAGTGCATAGGATATCACCTGACGCACCGCGTAACAACGAGCCGATAGCCCCGACACCACGCCGTTTCGACAACCCGTTCCGTAACGATGACGATGACGTCGATGTGCCAGGATTCCGTAATATGACTGGTAATCAGTCGGTTACGATGACGAAGGTCGAGACAAAGCCTGCACCAACCAAGCAGCTCGACCAGAAAGAGATGCTCCGTCGCCAGCGTTTCATGTCGTTCAACACCGACCTGCACAGCCTCGCAGCCATCGAGAGTATGGAAAATATCCCTGCCTACGCAAGAATGAATATGCAATTTGACACTGAAGACACCGAACTGTCAGACTATTCCATCAATAAGGAGACAGGCCTTCGCGAAAACAATTCATTCCTTCATGACAACGTTGACTGATATTAGGCGATGTTTTTTTCTTGTGATATTTCTGATAATCAATGTGTTGTCAGCGATATCACAAGATACGTACATGAATGTCTTTACCATAACCGAACAACAGTGCGGCGACAAACCGATGCTGCTGAAACTTGATTTGTCGGCTGATTATCAAGGAGATACAAAAGCTGTAGTGACACTCTCCGTCAAAGATGGTAATAAAACCATCTATTGGGATGGCTTCCCGTTGAAACACGATTTTTCACTCGAGATGAACATCCCGGGCTCTCTTCTGCGATATGGGCCACTGAAATGCACAGTTTTTAATCCGCATAAGGATAAAATCAGACTCGACAACGTCAACTATAGCTTTGAAGAGACACATCTGCCATCGTTTGTGCCTGAAAACATAAACGTAACGCAGCCTATCTCGTTGTATCTCAATGGTAATCAATATTTTGATTGGGAAAGAATTGATACTGACTATTCAGCAGTGACGTTGCTGAATGAGAATGACTTTGCACGCACTCGGATAGATATCTTCAGTACACCCGACGACCCTAATGTGCGATATGAGATAACCGCTGAGTTTCTGAAAGACCTTGAGATTTCACGCTTAGCGGTGCTTATGCCGTTCACCGATGGTGAGTTTACAGTCTATCGTTCGAACCTGCATGTCGACACCATTGCTTGTCAGGATGAGTATTACCTCGACCAAGAAGGATTTTCATATCGAAAAGGGGAGAAACAGATAAATCTTTATCATCCTAAGTCGTTGTCGTCCATACAGTTGGATGTGAAGTCGTCGACTGCAATACTGAACATCGACTATGAGCTCGACCACCCGATGATTCACTATCCGGCTCGTCACGATACGCTCGATTATTACGAAAATATCTCGAAACGCAAGGTGAAAGCCGGGGAAAAACTGACCGCCTCATTCGTCATGAGCTACACTCAAACCGTTGATTTGCCGCGGTTTATGCCTGTTTGGGACGGATATGAATCGGCGATAATCTTCACTGAACATGCCGACTGGACCGACATCCGCACACATCGGGCGGTTTGCTTTGGAAATGAGTCGGTTACATGCGCCGACAGCGCTGTCGGAGGCTATGTCTACTATGACATCCCGATCACAAAAAGCATTTTCTATAACAACCCCGACAGCATCGTGAACATAGGGCAGAATCGCAGGTTCCACGGCTATCACTGCACCATACAGACCGATACTGCCTATCTTGACTTTCTTAAACAATTGAGAGACAGAGGCTTTGAGATATGTCTGCATACACCGGAGCAATACACGACTAACAGAAGCAACCTGTACGAGGCGCTCGCGTTCATGAAAGAGAACTTCGGCTCCCCCTCATGGATTGACCACGGATACAACAATTCGTTCATCAACAATCGCGAGGACATGGTGTGCGACGGTCTCAACCCACATTCACCATATTACGCTCTCGACGCATGGAAGAAAAACGGTGTACGTTACCTGTGGAATGCCGCTTACGAGGAGCTCCGACCCTTTGAGGAATGGTGCTTCGACAACAACCTGCAGCATCCTTATCCGTTTTTCAGTGACGCTCTGCCGCACCCACGCTACATGCGAGCGCCGTTTGACGACGACATCATACTTTGGTATACCGATTATACCCTCGAGCCTGGCGAATATTGGAATTATTACCTTAGTCAAAACAGGCTGGAAACTGTCGTCGGTAGCCGCTCTGCCTTTATTGCGCACGTGTACTCGCCCTGGGTGACCACGGCACGTGGCTTTTGGGACATGGAAAACGGTCAGATAGTGGCGAAAAACGACATGAACCAGGCATTAGAACGCATCGCAAAGCTGCGCGAACAACGTCTGATGCTGCCGACTACCGTTGAGAAGTTTTTAAGCTATCAGGAACAACTTCAAGATGTTGATTATCAATATGATAATGAAGGTAACGTGGTTTTGACAAATAACAACGACGATACCATCCATGGCTTTACCCTGATCTCAAAATCACCGATGACATTGATTGAAAATCAAGAGGTTATCCCTTTCAGCAGCAGAAATTCAAATGAAGAATATATAATCTGGTTCGATTTCGGACCTCATGAAAAAATTATAATAAAATGAAAAGACTCGCCATTTTTGTCTCAGGCGGCGGCACCAACCTGCAACGTATCGCCGAATATTTTTCCCCGAATCCTGATGTTGAGATAGCTTGCGTTGTTAGCAACAACAAAGACGCTTACGCCAACCAGCGCGCGAAAAACCTTGGCATCCCGCTGCTTTTGGTCGACAAGGCATGCTTTAACGATGAGAAATTCGTTGAGCGCATGAAGTCTCTCGATATCGATTTGATTGTATTGGCCGGCTTCCTGTGGCTCATCCCGCAGCGTCTCATCGAGGCTTTCCCCAATAAAATTATCAATATCCATCCGGCTTTGCTGCCCAAATATGGAGGAAAAGGCTTTTACGGGCATCATGTGCACGAGGCGGTGGTGGCAGCTCATGAGAAAGAGTCGGGCATTACCATCCATTACGTGAATGAAAAATACGACAGCGGCGACATCATATTCCAGAAAACAGTGGCACTTACATCATCCGACACCCCAGACGACGTGGCAGCAAAGATACATGTTTTGGAACAGGAAAACTTCCCCATTGTGATCGAGCAACTGCTGTGTGACAAAAAATGACTATCTTTGCAAAAATTTTTAGGATGAAAAAGCTGTTTTTAACAATAGTGTTTTTTGCCATCGCATTGATTTCCAATGCTCAAATAGATAAGATTTTGGGCGAGTGGAGCACTGTAAACGACAAGACTGGAGAGATTGAGGCGGTCATTTTGATTTACAAAGGCGACAACGGCTTGTATTATGGTAAGACCACACGCGTTTTTGAAAAAGGTAAAGAGCTCTTCAATCCCGAATATATCGGGCTGGTGTTGATAAAAGACTTCAAGTTGGAAAACAACAAACTCGTCGGCGGCACTTTGTGGGAGCCTCACGAGGACAAAATCTATTACGGTAAGATTTCTTACAATGCCAAAGACAACACTCTGATTGTCAGAGGCTCACTCGACCGTTACGGCTGGCTCGGCAGGTCACAGACTTGGATTCTTTCCCGGTGAATACGACTGTTAGCATGATGGCGTTGGCAGCGAAAAGGATGAGAAGCTGCTGATTCATCTTCGCATCGAACGGCAACGGCGTTATCAGCGAGCTGACGCCTAGCACCATAAAGATGTTTAAGATATTGGAACCCAGTACGTTACCTATGGCGATGGCTGAGTTTTTCTTCAGTGCCGCCACTATCGAAGTGATGAGCTCGGGCAGGGAAGTGGCTGTCGCGACCACGGTGAGACCTACAGTGCTCTCGCTCATGCCCCAGTGCAAAGCCAAATGTTGCGCGTTGTTCGACACGAGCTCGCCTCCGATATAC
>CADAFC010000025.1 GCA_902787095.1 uncultured Bacteroidia bacterium | reverse complement strand
TTGCGATACATCATGCGCATCACATAATAACCAAATACAAACGTCAGTGCCCACAATAGGCCATACCATGCCACCGGACGTCCGCCTAACAACGGAAAACTCTCCGGAAAAGTGAAAATATACGGGTTTACATCCCAAATCACATAACCTAATGTCATAACTTATTGTTAATCTTGTTAATTTTGTCTAAATCTTAATCTTGTCGAGCCTGAAATTACCCTGTCTGCACCAATCCCATCCTTGTTTCTTGCTCAGATGCCTCGCCAGATACTCCTGCTCGGTCTGCCCGGGAGTGGGAACCAGAAACGCTGTCCTCCCAAGTGCCTTGAGATCCATCAACGATGAATATCCGCCTCTGCATATTATAATCTCAGCACTGTTAACCAACTTCACAAACATATCGTCGTCAACATGGTTGAACATGCTTACGTTATCCGGCACATCCCTTAATAACTCACTTGAGTCGGGTTTTGCCCTGAGAATCAATATGTTGTCTTTTGTCTCCCTTGCTTGCTTTAAAACAATGTTTTCAAACATCGTCCTTTGTGGCTCCGGACCTGACAATATAACCAAAAACTTGTTTGTTTTTTCTGTAAAGCTTTGATTGTCAGAAGAGAAACGGCTTAAATGCCCAATATATTTAGTGTTTACACCGTTCAAGGCAGGATGCGACAGCTTTCCACCTAATGACGGTTCGTCTTCCACGTCTGGCACCCAAACCTCATCGTATTTCTTGATATAGCTGTTATTGAACAGATTGATTATAGGCGTGGCCCATTTCCAGACCTTCGGTACCTGAATATGCAGCTGATGCGTCATGAAAACAGAGTGCGCTTGCTTGCTCCAGCAGCCAAAACGGTTGTCGGATATAACAGTGTCGATGTTATAGTTCTTAACTATTGACTCTACCGTTTTATGGTCGCGCCTGAAGTCACGCAGCGCTCCAGGAAATGCCCTCATCATCCTGAAAACCTGGGTGTTTGAGCGACTGTACTTTGGGGAAAATCCTGGGAATTTTATAAACTCATGGTCCGGAAACTCCTTCTGAAGGAACGCCAAGGGACCTTCGTCAGCGGCAATAATGACCTTATTACCCTGATTTGTCAAATCCTTAATGATTGGAACACAACGAGTTGCGTGCCCCAAGCCCCAGTTTAGCGGACATATCAGAATGTTCTTTCCCAAAATTTATATTTTTTGCAAAAATAATGATTATTTCATAGAAATGAGTATTTTGAAATGTTAAAATTTTTTAACAATCCTAAAATTTTTTAACACATTTTTGGAAAAAAATTAACATAAAAAATTGAAAATCAATGTATTAAGTGTTAAATTTTTGTGTATCTTTGCGGCATGGAAAGTCGGAAACTATATGAGATTGCGTTGACCTTAATTCAGGGTGTCGGCGACGTGGTAGGCAAGAAGCTGGTGGCATATTGCGGGGGTGCCGAGGCTGTGTTCTGTGAAACAAAAAAAGCACTGACAAAAATACCCAATATCACTGAAAGCATTGTCGATAACATTATGTCGCCAAATGTGCTGAAACGTGCCGAGGAAGAGATAAAGTTTGTTGAGAAAAACGAAATCACTCCGCTGTTTTATCTTGATTCGCAATATCCCAAACGTCTGCAACATTGCCACGACAGCCCGATGTTGCTTTACTATAAAGGCAAGGCCGACCTTAATGCTCCAAAAGTCATCGGAGTGGTCGGTACACGAAATATTTCCGATTACGGCAAGTATGTAACCGAAAATGTTATTGAAGAACTTTCTGCCGATAATGTGCTGATTGTCAGTGGTTTGGCTTATGGAGTAGATGCTGCGGCACATAGAGCCGCATTGAAATATGACCTTGCTACCGTGGGTGTGCTGGGGCACGGGATGCAAACTGTTTATCCGGCAGAAAACAGAAAATTATCACAAAAAATGCTTGAGAAAGGAGGTGTTTTAACAGAATTCATCAGCGGGACGAAACCTGACAGAGAGAATTTTCCGCAACGCAACCGTATCGTGGCCGGTATGGTCGACTGTCTGCTGGTGGTAGAGAGCGCTCTGAAAGGCGGTGCCATGATAACTGCCGAGATAGCCAACTCCTACGACCGTGAGGTGTTTGCGGTGCCAGGCAGAGTGGGGGATATCTACAGCGAGGGCTGTAACCATCTGATAAAGATCAACAAAGCCAACCTGCTCACCAATGCAGCCGACATCCGTTACATCATGCGCTGGGATGTCGACACTAAAGTGGTGGCTAAACAGATGCGTATGTTCCGCGATTTCAGTGAAGATGAGAAAAAAATCATGGATGTGTTCGGAGATAATCGGACCGTTCACCTCGATGACATTATCGTGGGCTCGGAATTGCCACCGTCAAAGATAGCGTCAGTGCTGCTTTCACTGGAGTTTGACGGCATTTTGACGGCTCTCCCTGGAAAACGTTATCAAAAGTTATGATGATTTTAGCATAATTCAATAAAAATCTGTAACTTTGCACCGAATTTTGCAAAGATGCCGATAGGAAGAGTCATCAAGTCAACAGGAAGCTGGTATGAGGTGCGCGACGATGCCGGAATGGTGTCGCAATGCCGCCTGCGTGGAAAAATACGCCTCGACGGACTGCGTACCACTAATCCTGTGGCCGTCGGCGATCTCGTGAACTTCGAGAAAGAACGCGATAAAGACACCTGCGTGATAAACAAAATTCTGCCACGTGCCAACGTCATAGTGCGTAAGTCGGTGAACCTGTCGAAAGAGTCGCATATCATAGCGGCAAACGTCGACCAGGCTATACTTGTGGCTACTATAGCGCAACCACGTACGTCGACAGGCTTTATTGACCGCTTCACAGTCACAGCGGAAGCTTACCATATCCCGGTTATCATCGTGTTTAATAAATGCGATATCTATGACGAGGAACAGAAAGCTGCAGCCGAACACCTGATGGAGGTGTATAACGGAATTGGCTATCAGTCATTTATGATTTCAGCCAAGACCGGATATAACTGCGACAAACTTCAATCACTGATGGAAGGCAAGATAAGCATGTTCTCAGGTCACTCGGGCGTCGGTAAGTCGGCACTTGTGAACCGCCTCGACCCAAATCTTGACATCAGGGTGGGCGAGATATCCGAAGTGCACGAAAAAGGTAAGCATACCACCACGTTCGCTCAGATGTATGAGCTATGCTTCGGTGGCTATATCATTGATACTCCGGGTATTAAGGAGTTCGCGCTTTTCGACATGGAGAAAGAGACACTTGCACAACGCTTCCCCGAGATGCGTGCCGTGATGCATGATTGCCGCTTCAATAACTGTACACATACCCATGAACCTCATTGCGCTGTCAAAGAAGCTGTGAATCAACATGTTATCGCAGAGTGGCGCTACGAGAATTATCTCAACATGATGGACGATTGACATGAAAAAACTGCTGGCCATATTGCTGATGCTTGGTTCTGTCGTGGCTTTCGCACAACAACAGGACAGCTGCTTCGTGGTGTCAAAAATCAATGTGACTGGCAACAAAGTTACCAAATTGTCAACTATCGACCGAGAAATGCTTTTCAAAGTAGGCGATACCATCTGTTCGGAAGATGTTATTAAACAAAGCCGTGAGAATCTCCAAAACACCACCTTGTTTAATTTCGTCGACTTCTATTGGACTGATGATGATACGTTGAAAAAAGACAGCAAATCATTGACAATCAATGTGACAGAACGCTGGTACCTGTGGCCTGTGCCTTATCTGGCATACGCCGACCGTAACCTGACAGCTTGGTTCAAAGAAGGCGATTTCTCACGTCTAAGCTATGGTTTTGACCTTATTTACAAGAATCTTTGGGGCTTGAAACATGAGCTCGACCTCACTGTAATCGCCGGATATAACCAGAACCTCAGCTTGTCGTATGATATACCATATCTCACTCATCGTCAACGACTGGGAGTGAAAGCTTCTGGCGGCTATCTGCGCGATAGGGAAGTGCCGTATATCACCGACAACGACAAGATTAAGTACTTTAAAGGCAATGATGAGTATGCGCATGAGTCGTTTTTCGCCTATCTGATGCCCTATTACCGTTTCGGATATCGCAACAAGCTGTCGCTGCTTTTCAGATACGACGACCGCACTTTTAACGACAGCCTCCCTGAGTTGAACCCGGATTTCGGCAATCCGGAAGGCACTCGTTTTCAATATTTTACACTGTCAGCAGTGTTTAAAAACGACTATCGTGACGACCATAACTATCCCCTCGACGGACATTATCTGGAAGTCGAGCTGACGAAAATAGGCTTCGGCCACTACGACTATACCCCTGATTTGTTCTATGGTAAGCTTACAGCCGACTGGTACACTCCTATAAAAGGCAGGTTTTACTGGGCTTCAAATCTGACAATGAAGATATCCGACAGCAACAGCGCCCCATATTTTCTGTCGCAGGGATTCGGTTACAAAAACGACTACGTTAGGACGTATGACCTCTATGTCGTCGATGCGCTAAAATACGGAATCATCAAGAATAACTTGAAGTTCGCCATACTCAAACCAATGACGACACATCTGCCGCTCATCAAAAACGACAGGTTCGGTAAGATACATATCGCATTGTACGCCAACCTGTTTTTCGATATGGGATACACATGGGATGTCGTTGTCCCTGAAGGCTTTACGACAAGAATTGCAAATAAATTTATCTACGGAACAGGTTTTGGCATAGATTTTGTTACGTATTACGATAAGGTTCTGCGTCTTGAGTATGGTGTGAACGGACTTGGCGAAGCCGGATTTTTCGTGCATCTTGTGGCGCCAATATAAAAATGAAAAACTATTGTTATGATGAAAATAGCATTATATGGAAGGGCATATAGCCCTGATTATGAGGGACTTATGAATGAAGTCCTGAAAACATTGCGTGAAGCTGGAGCCCATATCATGGCTTATTCAGGTTTGATGAGTCATCCTGATATTCAGACGTTTAACTCGTTTGAACAACTGAGAGGCAATGCCGATGTGCTGTTTTCATTCGGTGGCGACGGCACCATCCTTGATTCACTGGAGCTCGTCCGCGACTCTGGCATACCAGTGTTGGGAATCAATACCGGACGACTGGGATTTCTGGCTTCGGTGTCGCCAAACGAGACATTGGCGGCAGTGAAATACATACTTGCGGGTAATTATGAAGTAGAGAAACGCTCGCTGGTGAAGCTGGTGGGGCAGGAAGAACGTTTCAAAGGCATCAACTATGCCCTTAACGAATTGAGTGTCATGCGAAAAGACGGCAGCTCACTCATCGTGATACAAGTGTTCGTCGATGATAAATTGCTTAACACATACTGGGCCGACGGTCTTATCCTTGCCACCCCGACGGGCTCCACAGCCTATTCGCTGAGCGCGGGAGGACCTATCGTGGCACCCAATAATGACAGTTTTTTGATAACTCCCATATCCGCACACAATTTAAGTGTACGTCCCGTCGTTATATCTGACAAAAGTGTCGTGAGAATAAAGATTGACGGCCGCTGCGACGCCTACGACCTGAGTCTTGACTCGCGTACCAAATTGGTAGACAAGACGTTAGAACTTGAAGTGAAGAAAGCCGACTTCTGCTTCAACATGGTGAAACTGCCAGGCAAAGATTTCTTCGAAGCCATACGAAAAAAACTGCTTTGGGGAAATGATGTCAGAAATTGAAAATTTTTTGTTGGGGTTTGACAAAAAATTAGTAAATTTGTCGGTTTATTGCTCTGAAGTGTAAACGACTGTCTGTCAACAGATAAGAAAGAAAGAACGAATGAAAAATTGTAAAAAACATTTAATCGTTGCGTTGGTTGTCCTTTTGGCGGGACAATTTCTTGCTCCGAAAGCCGCTCATTCTCAGGTTATGGAGGTGGGCGCCTCGGTGGGACTGTCGTATTACATGGGCGATATCAATCCGCGTAAGCCATTTGTGCAGAGTAACTTGGGCTGGGGCGTGCTCGTCAGATATTATGACGGCACCCGCTGGGCATTCCGTCTGGCTTATTCCAACCTCCAGTTAGACTGCAGCGACAAGGCTTCTGGCTATCGTCCTGAACGCGGATTGTCATTCCATACCAAAGTGCATGACGTGGCATTGATCGCAGAGTTTAACTTCTTAGACTACTTCACGGGTAGCAAGCGAAACGGACTGTCGCCGTATATCTTTGGCGGTATCTCAGTGCTGTCGTTCAACCCGAAAGCCGACGACGGAACCGCACTTCGTGACATCCTTACCGATACTAATAGCGACGTTTTGATTACCAACGATACAAAAACGATGGAGAAATATGGCAAAGTCGCAGCCTCTATACCTTTCGGAATAGGCTTGAAATATAGCGTCAGCAGAAGAATCGGCTTGGCGGCCGAATGGAGATGGGACTGGTCGCTCACCGACTGGCTCGACGACTGCCATGGCTATTATCCGAGATATACTGATCCGAACAATTCAATTGTGCAATATGCCGACCCAACTGGCTTCGTCGGTCCGGAAACGCAAACGCAAACGCCAACAGGAGAAGTAGTTGTCAGCAACACAAAAAGCTATATCCAACGCGGTAACTCAGCTGACTTTGACTGGTACGGATACCTGAATGTGTCTATTACATATAAATTCAATCTGCCAAACGGCAAAGACTGCAATAAAAAAGAACGATATAAAAACTACGATTAATGGAAAGCCTGAAAGATAAGATAATAATGGAGCGTCTGCCACAGCATGTCGCTGTCATCATGGATGGCAACGGACGCTGGGCTAAACAGCAGGGCAAAATGCGAATCTTCGGCCATCAGCATGGTGTCGATGCAGTGCGTAACACCACCGAGGCCTGCGCCGAACTGGGCGTGAAATATCTTACCTTGTACGCTTTCTCGACAGAAAACTGGAACCGCTCGTCGCTCGAAGTCGACGCTCTCATGGGATTGCTCGCCAATGCCCTGAAAAATGAGCTTAAGACATTGAACGACAACAATATACGTCTTAATGCAATAGGCGACCTGAAACGTCTCCCGAAATCACAATACGACGCCTTGATGTATGCCATCGACAACACGAAAAACAACACCCGCATGACATTGACACTCTGCCTGAGCTATTCAAGTCGCTGGGAGCTGACAAAGATGGTCAAAGACATCGCCAAAGAGGCCATAGAAGGCAAGATAAATCCTGAAGATATTGATGAGACGTTGATAAACAATCATTTAGCTACAGCTGGAATGCCTGACCCGGACCTTCTTATCCGCACAAGCGGCGAGGAAAGAATCAGTAATTATCTGCTGTGGCAGATTGCCTATTCCGAACTGTATTTCACAAAAAAATATTGGCCTGAGTTCTCAAAAGAAGACCTCTACGAGGCAATAGTCAACTATCAAAACCGTGAACGCAGATTCGGAAAGACAAGTGAACAACTTAAAAAGTAAGAAGATAGAGAATGGCTTTTTTGAAGAGATATAAGATATTTTCAATTGCTTTGGCATGTGTGATGATGCTGATAACCTGCCAGGTCGCAAACGCTCAGATCCAGGTGGGTAACGACCTCTCGGAAGTCGATTACTCATTTCCACGTGAATATGAGATAGGCGGCATCACCGTGACTGGCGTCGAATATGTCGACCCTGCCGTGGTGACTATGCTTTCAGGCTTGAGCGTCGGCATGAAAATCAAGGTGCCGGGCGATAAGATTTCTGAAGCCATCCGCAGATTGTGGGAACAAGGACTGTTTGAAGATATTCAAATCACTTATACTCAAAAGGTTGCAGGAAAAATCTTCCTGAATATCGATATGAAAGAACGCCCGAGAATAAGCAAATTCTCATTAAAAGGTTTTAAAAAATCAGAGGCGGAAGAGGTGAGAAAGAAGATCAACCTCACCAGAGGCGATGTCGCAACAGAACATACCTACAACAAGACAAAGAGTATAATTCATGATTATTATGCAAAAAAAGGTTATCTGAATGCGGAAGTGAAGATAACGGAAGTGCCTGACACCACTGCCGTAAACTATGTTAATCTTGTGATAAGTGTCGATAAGAAAAGCAAGGTCAAGATTGGCGAAATAGTTGTTAATGGCAACGAGGTCTTAACCGACGGGCAGGTGCGATCAGCCATGAAAGATACAAAACGTAGAGGAAAATTCGACCCGCTGCGTCCTCTGGGTGCTGTGGTGGTGAACTCCGTTTGGGACCTCGTGACACTGAAACCTGTCGAAGCTGAAGACGAATGGGCATGGTATATCACCGAAAATATACGTCCGAGGATATTCAAATCATCACGCTTCGATGAGAATGACTATGAGAACGACAAAGAGCTTATCATCAAGAAATACAATGAAAAAGGCTATCGTGACGCTAAGATCGTGAAAGATTCGGTCTATGTGATGGATGACAGAAATATCGGCATCTCACTGACTATCAACGAAGGCGACAAATACTATTTCGGCGACATCTCTTGGGTGGGTAACACCAAATACGACACAGCTACACTTAACAAAGTGCTCGGCATCAGAAAAGGTGACGTGTACAATCAGGAACTTCTTGAACAGAACCTGACTTATAGCGAAGGCGGATACGACATCACTTCATTATATCAAGATGACGGATACCTCTTCTTCCGTGTCGACCCTGTGGAAATAAGAGTCGAAAATGACACCATCGACCTTGAGATGCGTATGACAGAGGGCGACCAGGCAACAATTAAACATATTACGGTTAAGGGTAACACCAAGACCAACGACCGCATCATCATCCGTGAGATGTACACGCGACCCGGACAGCTGTACAGCCGTAGCGATATCATCAGAACTATACGTGAGCTCTCGGCTTTGCAGTATTTCGACGCTGAGAAGCTGACACCTGACATACAGCCTAATCCAGCAGACGGAACCGTCGACATCAATTATGTGGTTGAAGAGACACCTAACGACCAGATAGAACTCTCGGCAGGTTGGGGCTATGGCCGTCTGATGTTGTCATTGGGTTTGAACCTGAACAACGTCTCTATGAGGAACTTCTTTAAGAAAGACGCATGGAAGCCTATACCGGCAGGCGATGGACAGAAACTGTCGTTCAGGATACAGACATACGGAACAACATATATCAATTATGGTGTGGCTTTCACCGAACCATGGCTGGGCGGCAAGAAACCAAACTCATTGACAATATCGTTCTATCACTCCATCTATCGTAACACTTACATCGAGACAATAGGAACATTCCGCCAGACCGGTGTGTCGGCGGGTATCGGACAACGTCTGAAATGGCCGGATGACTACTTTACACTCTACAATGGTATCAATTTGATAAAGTATAACTTGTGGAACTACAAGAGCATCTTTAATTTCGGTACCGGTAATGGCGATTTCAACATCATTGGATATAACATCACTTTCGGACGTAACTCCACAAGTAACCCGATATATCCGCGATATGGCTCGGAGTTTATCCTCTCGTTAGAGGTGACACCTCCTTATTCCATATTAAATCCTGTTGATTATACGGCTTTGTATCCTGATGAGGACGAACGTGAAGATGCCATGTTCCACTGGGTGGAGTTCCATAAATGGAAATTCAAGGCTGCGATGTTCACTGAACTGGCGGATAAGCTCGTGCTCATGACACGTATGCGTTGCGGATTCCTCGGATATTACAACCCTAAAATCGGCATCACCCCGTTCCAACGTTTCTGCTTGGGTGGCGACGGTCTGACAGGTTCGTACAATTTCGACGGCCGCGAGCTCATCGGTATGCGAGGCTATGCCAACAACTCGTTGACACCTGACTATTATGTGAATGGCAACGAAGGCGGTAACATCTTCGTGAAATACACCATGGAGCTGCGTTATCCGCTCTCGCTCGCCCCGACGGCGACCATCTATGCCCTCACTTTCGTGGAAGCAGGTAACGACTGGCTGGGATTCGACCGCTTCGACCCGTTCGACCTTTACCGCTCGGCAGGTGTGGGCGTCCGTATCTACCTCCCAATGTTCGGTATGCTCGGCCTCGACTGGGGTTACGGATTCGACGAGGTGCCAGGCCTGCCTGATGCCAACGGCAGCCAGTTCCACTTCTCAATAGGAGGCTCAATAGATTGATAATGAATTAAATATAATAAAAATATGAAAAGATTAGCATCAGTATTAATAATCGCAATGTGCATGACGCTTGGCATGATAAGGGTTCAGGCGCAAGGCAACCAGAAAATAGCCTACATCGACACCGAATATATCCTGCAGAACATCCCTGAATACAGCGACGCTCAGGAAGAGATTAACCAGATGTCAGCCAACTGGGCAAAAGAACTGAAGAAATTGCAGAATAAGATTGATCAGATGGTTCGCGAATACCAGACAGAGTCAGTGCTGCTTTCAGATGATATGAAAACCAAGAAAGAAACAGCCATCGCGGAAAAAGAACAGGAACTGTCAAACCTTCAGATGCAGTATTTCGGACCGGAAGGTGAGCTTTTCTCAAAGAAAGTGGAGCTTATCCAGCCAATTCAAGAGAAAGTTTACAATGCAATACAGCAAGTGGCGCAGGTTAAAAACTATGCGTTTGTGCTTGACAAAGCCGCAGGAAACACTATTTTGTATTGCAATGAGAAGTTCGACATCAGCGATGATGTTCTCGATGAAATAGGCAACGTGATGCAGACTGTGCGCCGTCAAGATCGCCAACGTAGCAATAATGTCAACAACGCGTCATCAGGAAGTAGTAACAGCAATAGCGGAGGCTCGCAAAGAGCTCCTCGTGGTGGCAGTGAAGATAGGAAATAGCCCCAAAAAGGAAAAAAAATTAGCGGTAAAACAAAAAAAGTAGTATTTTTGCAAAAAAATAGAGATTGACTAAAGTAGAGTATTAATTAAATTTTAATAAGATGAAAAAGTTATCAAAAGTTTTGGTTTTAGTAGTGTTAGCACTTGGTATTAGCTTTGGCGTTAACGCTCAGTCACAGAAGATTGGTTATGTTGACACTCAGACAATCATTGATATGATGCCGGAAAGTGCAAAGATCAAACAGGATTTGCAGGCATATTATGCAGAGCTGCAGGCCGAACTTCAGGCAATGGCAACGGAATATCAGAATAAGATGAGAGACTATGAAGCCAACTCAGCCACAATGTCAAACATCCTCCGTCAGTCAAAAGAAAAAGAAATCATGGATCTTCAGGGAAGAATCCAGGACTTCCAGGCTAATGCAGAGGGCGACCTCGCCGAGAAACAGGAAGAACTGTCAAAGCCTATGCTCGACAAGATAAAAACAGCTATCGACGATGTGGTGAAAGCCAAAGGTCTGGCATACGTGTTCGAGAAGACAGTCGTCCTTTCGATTGGCGACAGCGGCATTGATATCACACCAGATGTGAAAACGAAACTCGGCTTATAATAGGTTAAAAGATTATAGATAAAAGTTAAAAGAGCGCGAAGCGGACTGCAATCCCTTCACGCTCTTTCTTTTATCTTTTATCTCTTATCTAAAGCTCCACCTTCATGAAACGTAGTGCCTTTGTGATAAACTTGGGCAGCGGCTTGTAATCGTCGCGTTTCTTGAGGTTTATATGGATTCCCAGCTTCTTGATGACTGGGATTTTGAATGTCTCTACGAACTCAATGAGTGTGCCGTCAGGGTCTTCCACGTAGGTGAAGTGACCGTTGGCGTCGCCCATGTCAAAGTTGTCACCGCTGTCGCACACGAAGTCATGGCCGAGTGCCTTGGCAGCTTCATGAACTTTGTCCATGTTTCGCACGTCGAAGCAGAGGTGGATGAACCCAGGGTCGCCCCACCAGCGGCCTTCGAGAGTCTTATGTGCTTCAATCTCAAGGTTTTGTACCAGCTCTATATGTGAAGTGCCCATAAGGTCGCTGAGCGGACCGCAGACCGGTTTCGAGCGTTTAAGCATCACACGGCGCATCTTGCAGTTACCGCCAGGGATATCGCCGAAGTCGGTGAAGACATCAGTCTTGTCAAACTCAACTACATCATAATCAAGGAGTTCTTTATAGAACTTTATTGATTTTTCCATATTTGAGACGCCGAGAATCACGCCGTTGGCACCTCCAGTAATTCTGTCGGCATTGATGAAGCAGTAATCGTCTTGGTCGATCTCAAAGATATTGCCCCAAGGATCCTGAATGAAGAAATGTTTGATTCCAAGAGGTGAGGTGGTGATGTCGCTGAGTATGGTTATTTCGTTGTCAGTGAAGTAGTTGTATGCTTCTAATATGTCTCTGGCTTTTACCTTGCACACGTTGATGCCTAACTCACCAATGCGTAATGGCTCTTTCGGATAAACCACCTTACGTCCTTTAGGTTGCCAGATCTCGAATCCGCCACCGCCACGTTGCGCGATGGCAAGGATGGCATGACGAGGCTGTGGCTTGCCGCCAGTGTATGGAAGCATGCGCTCCGCTACGCCATCGTCGTCGACGATAGGTATCTCAATGTTGAGATTCTGGTTATACCATGTCCAAGCCTTCGTGAGGTCTTCGACCCCTATGCCCACCTGCTGGATTCCACAGATGACTTTTTCTTTGTCTTTTTTCATATATCGTGTGTTTCTTTATCAAGTTGGAGAAATCTTGTTTGCAATTTTATAGTACAGCCATGGGATATACCTATTAATATATGCCATGATCAATTCGCTCTTGCCGATGAGCTTGCGGTGACGCTGCCGTCTGATGGCTTTCACAGCGCGTTGTGCGGCTTTGTCGACATCGAGACCTTTGGCCTGACCCGGATCCATCTTGGAATATTGCTCACCATTGCCTTTCAAGGCACTCTTGCTGATAGGGGTGTTGATACGTCCCGGAATCAGGAAAGTGACGTGTATGTTTGGATACTCGAGGTCCAACGACTCGAAAAATCCGAACAGGGCGTGTTTCGAGGCGCAATATGATGTCCTTAACGGAAATCCGAAAAGTCCTGCTAATGAGGTGGTTACCGACATGATGACTTGTTTCGAAGCCAAGATTTCGTCTTTAAACTGCTTGACGAGATACACGCTGCTCCAATAGTTGACCTGCATGATTTTCTGGTCGATGGCGAAATCTGTCTCCAGACCGCGGTCACGCTGTGAGATGCCTGCGTTCAAGACATACAAGTCGATGACAAAACCTATTGATTTTATCTCTTTCACCAGCTCGTCGATGGAGGCGAAGTCGGCAAAATTACACTCTTTGTAGTAAACTGTTACGCCCTCTTTCTCGCATGTCGCCTTGGTGTCCTGAAGCTGTGTCTCGCCAAGTCCCGTAAGGAAAAGATTGCATTTTTCCTTGGCCAGACGACGAGCTATCGCAGCCCCTATTCCTGAGCTGGCACCTGTCACAAGAGCGTTTTTATTCTTTAAGTCAATCATTTGTACAAAATAACTTACAAAAATACAAAAAAAATTGTAATCAGCAAAATTTTGAGAATTTTTCATAAAAAATAAAAAAAATAGAAATATTTGTATACTGTAAATATTTTTACTAATTTTGCAAGGTAAAATCTAATTTTAATAAAAATGGAAATTTTTGAAAGAATAGCTCATGATTCCGGCGGTCCAATCGGACAATATATGGACCATATTCACGGATATTTTGCATTCCCTCGTTTGGAAGGCGAACTCGGACCTCACATGCGTTTCAACGGTATTGACGTGTTGTGTTGGAGTTTGAACAATTACTTAGGTTTGGCTAATCATCCTGAGATAAGAAAAGTCGATGCTGAGGCAGCTGCACGTTGGGGTCTGGCGTATCCTATGGGTGCCCGTATGATGAGCGGCAACACACGTCTGCACGAGCGTTTGGAGCGTGAACTCGCTGATTTTGAACGCAAAGAAGACGCATACGAGTTTAACTTCGGCTATCAGGGTATTGTGTCCACAATTGACGCTCTCTGTACACGTAACGACGTCATCGTGTTTGACGCTGAGGCTCATGCCTGTTTGATCGACGGCAAACGTCTGCACATGGGACAGTCGTTCCACTTCAAGCACAATGATATCGTCAGCTGCGAGAAGATGTTGCAGCGTGCCACAGAGGTCGTGAAGAAGACTGGCGGCGGCATTCTCCTCATCACCGAAGGCGTATTCGGCATGACCGGAGCTCTCGGTATCCTTGACCAGATCGTGGCTCTCAAGAAGAAATACCAGTTCCGCATCCTCATCGACGACGCTCACGGATTCGGCTGCATGGGACCTACAGGCCGCGGCACATCGGAGCATTTCGGCGTGATGGACGAGATAGACCTTTACATCGGCGCTTACGCAAAGTCAATGGCTATCATCGGCGGCTTCGTGGCAGGACCGAAAGTCATCATCGACTATCTGAGATATAACATGCGTTCGCAGATGTATGCCAAGTCATTGCCGATGCCTATCGTGGAAGGCTGCTTGAAACGTCTTGAAATCATCCGCAGCGCTGAGGGCGACGAGCTCCGTAAGAAACTGTGGACAGTGACACGTACACTGCAGAACGGCTTCCGTGAACTCGGATTCAACATCGGACCAGCTGAGGCATGCGTGACACCTATCTTCCTGCCTGGCAACGAGGTTCAGGCCGCCTGGATAGCACGTGACCTCCGTACAAACTACAAGATTTTCTGCTCAATCGTGACATATC
The DNA here is from genome assembly GCA_902787095.1 of uncultured Bacteroidia bacterium. GTDB lineage: Bacteria > Bacteroidota > Bacteroidia > Bacteroidales > F082 > Limimorpha. The sequence goes on along the minus strand of CADAFC010000025.1, from coordinate 6,374 downwards.
CTGTCATCCCAAGAGGCATGATTATTTTCAGAATCATCCCGACAGCAGCACACTCACTGGAAGACGTCCACTACACATTGAACGCATTCAAAGAGATAAAAGAGAAACTCGCCGCGGGAGAATACGACAATCCGGAGATGCCACAGATGGCAATTCTTTGATAATGAATAAAAATTTTTTTAAAAATAAAGTTATAATCGTGACTGGAGCCAGCTCGGGAATAGGGCTGGCTACAGCCAAACTTTTTGTCTCCCTGCGCGCCAAGGTTGTGATGGCGGCACGTTCGTTAGACAAGCTCGAGGCTATCAAAGCCGAGATGCCTGAACCAGCTAACGTGTTGTGTGTCAAGACCGACGTGTCGGTGGAGGAGGACTGCAAAAATCTTATCCAACAGACTGTGGAGCACTTTGGCGGTATCGATATCCTTATCAACAACGCAGGTATCTCAATGCGCGCCATGTTCCGTGACCTCGACCTTGACGTCATCAGACGGCTGATGGATACCAACTTCTGGGGAACCGTTTATTGCACAAAATACGCACTGCCGTACGTCCTTGAAAGAAAAGGCAGCATCGTCGGAGTCATATCCACTGCTGGACATATCGGACTGCCTGGCAGGACAGGCTATTCAGCGTCGAAGTTCGCCATCCGAGGATTCCTGAACACTCTGCGAGTGGAGCACCGTTACGACGGTCTGCATGTGATGGTGTTTGCCCCAGGTTTCACCTCGTCGAACATCAGAAACGTGGCACTTCTTGCCGACGGCTCGCCTCAAGGCATGACACCACGAAACGAAAACAAAATGATGTCGGCGGAGAAAGTGGCACGACGTATGGCTTTTGGCCTGCGCCACCGCAAAAACGAGATGGTTCTCACCCCGATAGGGAAAATGACGAAATTTTTCAACTCTGTCCTGCCGAAATTCGTCGAAAGAATGGAGTATTATATGATGGCAAAAGAGCCAGAAAGCCCAATAAAAAGAAACAAATAAAAACTTACACCTATGATGCTAATTAAGGAAATAGCCGTTTACGTGAACATTCTTAACTCGAGAATAAAGAAGTGTTTCATCGACCGACTGCAGCAAAACGGTATAAACGTGACTCCCGAACAGTATCTGGTGTTGGATATTTTGTGGGAAAAACAGTCGCTTTCACAGCAAAATATCGCCGATCTTATCCAAAAAGACAAAAATTCGGTCACAAAAATCATCGATTCGCTCGAAAAAAAGAATCTGGTGAACCGCGTGGTCGACCAAAGAGACCGTAGAATCAACAAGATTGAGCTTACGCAAGAAGGACTGGATTTGGAAAAAATCACGACCGAAGTGGCAATCAATTTCATGAACGACACAATTAAAGGTATTGATAATCAAGATCTTGACAAATTCGCGGAAGTGATGCGCAGATTAAAAGACAATCTTGATAATATTGAAGCCACATCGAACGTTTGATAATAAAACACTAATCATGAAAAATAAGATATTATTATTCTTGTGCATGGGACTTTTGTGCCTTGTCGCGTGCAAGAGAGACGAAGGCGAAGGCGGTACTGGCGTGGTTCAGGGCTATGTTAAGCTCATCAACCATCCTGACGATGACTATACTCTTCCTGCCGATACGATAGATGCAGCAAAAACTGACGTTTTCATCGTTTACGGAAATGCCGATTTCTATGGTGACGACGTGGAAACCGACGACAAGGGCTTTTACAAATTCAAATATCTCACCCCCGGCGATTATACCGTTTATTCATATTCGACACTGCCTTCGGGAGAAAAAGTGCCTGTAACAGCTTCAGTGTCAATAGGTAAGGGAGGGACAGGCAATGTCCCGACAATATATGTCCATTCAGGAAAAGCATACGGTACATCAATTTTGAAAGGTAAAGTCTGGGCAAGATATTACCATGGAACCACATATCGTGGCGAAGGCTGGGCTTATGAACACCGTGTTTATATCCGTAAAGCTGGCGATACTTATCAGTTTGATGACGTGCGCGTCGGCTTGGATGGCGTTTTTGCAATACAGAAGCTGCAACCTGGTGATTATGAGGTGTTTACGTTTACCGAAAATGCCGTAGAGATACCATCACCCATCATAGAAACAGTGACAATTGAAGAAGCCGGACAGATTATTGAAATGGAGCCGGATACTACTTTTGTCGTTCAGATACAAGTTTGATAATCAACATTTTACGTAAAATGAAAAGATTTTTGATATTTTCGTTCCTGCTTGCTTTGGCAATACCCGCATTATCGCAACAGGTGACACCAGAGACTTTGATAAAACGTCAGAAACGTAAAGGCTTGACAATCAAGGAATGGAACACTGCCGCAGGCTCAAAACAGGCGTTTTTGGACCATGTGACGACATACGACTCGCTCGGAAGGAAAATCGAGGAGATAGAATACGCGGCTTACGGCCAGAAATCGCGTGTGGTATCCGAATATGTAGACCCGCTCGACCCGGCATCAAAGGTGCTGCGCGAGATCGAATACAACGACCGTGACAAGGTGACGCGCATCAAGAAATACGAATACAACGAAGACGGCTCGAAAAAACGTCAGCTGAACTATTATCCGAATGGAAAACTCGAGTCGGTAAAAGAATACGAGCTGATTTTTAAATAATGTTGAATATCAACGACATATTGAACGGTATGATGCCGATCAGCCTCGACGAGATGAGCACCGTGAAGCTGATGAACCGCATCGACACCAAGTATGTCGCTGATGATCTGACAGCTACAAAGCTGTTTTTGCTGATAAAAGATGAATATTATGTGCAGGAAATCGATGGAAAACGAATAGCGAGATACGACAGCGTCTACTACGACACCGTTGATAATCACATGTATATCATCCATCAGGATAAAAAATTGAAAAGAGACAAGCTCCGTGTGAGAAATTATGTCGACACAGGCACGTATTTTTGTGAAGTGAAGCATAAAAACAACCACGGACGTACGAAAAAGAAAAGGATAGAGGTGGGGCGGAGCGTTTTTGAGGACCTGAAATCGGATGGAAAAACGCGTGAATTTGTTGAAAATCAGCTGCCCGACTATGACTTCGACGGCTTCATGAGGAAACTGTCGACGTCGTTTGAGCGCATAACCATTGTAAACAAAGGCAAAACGGAGAGAATAACGGTTGATTTCAACGTGCGTTTTCATAATTTCGAAAACGGCAATGACACAGGAATCGCACCTCTGGTCATCATGGAGTTGAAACGTGACGCACAATGCGAGTCGAGGTTTCAGAAAGCCCTGTTTGAGCTGCGTGTCAAGCCGTTGAGTATCAGCAAGTACTGCATCGGCAGGGCTTTGACCGACAAGACGTTGAAACAGAATCGTTTTAAGAAGAAAATTATAAAACTTGAAAAATTGAAAAAACTGAGAGAATATGCTGTTACTACAAACAATGCAGAACTTTGACCCGGACATAGCACGCGAGTTCGGCGGAGATGTCTTTGAATCGGGCTTCCTCGGTGTGCCACTCGTCGATACTGTAAGTCTGTGGACACTTTTGGTGCGCTTCGCATTCCATTTTCTGGTGTGCTGGATCATCGTGAGGTCCTTCTACTACCCGAAGAGCAGGAGAAACGACTATTATTTCACCTTCATGCTCTTCGCAATAACGATTTTCCTGCTCATAATCCACATGGAAAACATGAAGATGGCGATAAGCTTCGCTTTGGGGCTTTTTGCAATCTTTGGAATGATACGTTATAGAACGGAAACCTTGAAAGTGCGGGAGATGACATATTTGTTCATCATCATTGGCATCTCGATAATAAACGGCCTCGCATTGACAGTGAGTTATGTGGAGCTGTTAGTGACTAACTTGTTGTTTATCATATCGATATGGCTGTTTGAAAGTGGCATCATCACCCGAAAACGTACCGAGACAAAAATCGTGCTTTACGATAAGATTGAGAATGTGAAACACGGCCGCGAGGCTGAGCTGATTGCCGATTTGAAGGAACGTACCGGCTTGGATATCATAGAAGTTGAGGTCGGCCACATCGATTTTCTGCGTGATGTTGCGTATGTGAAAGTGACGTACAAACCATTCACGAAGACATGTAATACAATCAATAACATTACGAAACTGAAAGATTTTCAATGATTTACATGCAACAAACAATCAAATTACAACGTCATTGTAGAGACGTACGGCCGTACGTCTCTACAATGACGGTTTTGTTATTGCTGTGTTTGTTGCCAAAATCCATAACTGCCCAAAAAAACACGGATTTCGGTGTACTGTTGCAGGCGGAATATGAGAACAATTTCGCCGGAAATTATGATGTTTGGGTGAAAGAAGACCTTCGTTTCGACCACGATTTCTCGAAATATTCGCGTTCCAAGACCACTTTGGGCTTCGACTACAGGTTTGTGAGATACGGTTTCAAGATAGGCGCAGGCTTTGATTATATCAATAAATACACGGAAAAGCGCGTTTTCAGAAATCGTTACCGTTTGTTTGTCAATGCATCGTATAAATATACCTACCGAAACTGGGATTTCGGCTATAGAATGCGATTTATAATGCTGTTCCATGACGAAAGGACTGGCTATTACAACTATACGCCGGAGTTTGGCTGGCGTAACAAGTTGTCGGTGTCGTATCAACGTCCTTACAGCAGATACAAATATACTTTATATGGTGAGCTTTATTCTGATTTTAATAAGGATAAACGATTGGAACTCAGCACTTTATTGCTGGCAGGCGAAGTCGACTACCGCTTGACACGCAGACAGCATCTTACGTTATTTGTCAGAGATTACAGGGATTTTTATGTGGAATCAGACCAGATCAGGACGGTGTTTTTTGGATTAGGTTGGAAATTTAAACATTAATATATGAAAAGATTGGTACTGTCGGCTATTTGCTTGATTGTCAGTCAGTTGGCAATGGCTCAATATGCTCCGGCGGGCGACAGCCTTAAAACCCGCTGGGCTTCGGAAATCACTCCTGAAAATGTATGGCAAGAGTATCCGCGTCCACAAATGTATCGACTTTATTGGGAAAACCTCAATGGTTTATGGGATTATGCAATTCGTCCGAAAGGAGAAAACAACATTGGTGAATTTGATGGCAAGATTTTGGTGCCGTTTTGCGTTGAATCATCACTTTCGGGAGTGCAGAAATATGTCGGAAAAGACAAAGAACTCTGGTATCAACGTGAATTCGACTACACATTGTATGGAAAAGAGCACCTTTTGTTGCATTTCGGTGCTGTCGATTGGGAATGCGATGTGTGGGTCAATGACATAAAAGTGGGCTCGCATACTGGCGGTTACACGCCATTTACTTTCGATATCACTCAAGCTGTAAAAAAGAAAGGTAATGTGTTGAAAGTCCGCGTTTGGGATCCGACAGACCAAGGTGAGCAGCCTTGTGGAAAGCAGCATGTGAAACCTCATGGAATCTGGTACACACCAGTTACTGGAATATGGCAGACGGTATGGCTTGAGGTGGTGGCCAACGAGACATATATTGAAAATTTGAAAATCATTCCTGATATAGACAATCATACAGTTACAGTGATTCCTGAAATTGTCAATGCATCCCGTGATATTAAGGTGAAAGTCGAAGTATATGCCAAAAATGCTAGGGGAAGAAATAAAATTGTTAGTAAAAGTCGGTCGATAAATGGTGAAACTGTTGAAGTTGCAATGCCTGTCGATGCAATACTTTGGTCGCCGGATAATCCTTTCCTTTACGGTGTAGACGTGTCTGTGTATAAGGGGAATAAGCTTGTTGATTATGTTATCAGTTACTTCGCGATGCGCAAATTCAGCACTGCAAAGGACGAGAACGGCATTGTGCGTCTGATGCTCAACAACGAGCCGATTTTCATGTTCGGCCCGCTCGATCAAGGCTGGTGGTGCGACGGCCTCTACACCGCTCCGTGCGACGAAGCTTTGAGGTACGACATTGAGAAGACAAAAGATTTTGGCTATAACATGATTCGCAAACATGTGAAAGTGGAGCCAGCACGTTGGTACTACTGGTGCGACCGTCTCGGCATCATAGTGTGGCAGGACATGCCTTCGGGCGGGAAAGGTCCTGGCTGGGTTACAGACAGATATTTCGAGGGCTCGCTGAGTGAACGTACACCAGAATCGGAGGCTATTTATAAAAAAGAATGGAAAGAAATCATCGATTATTTGTATTCGGCGCCTTCGATAGGTGTCTGGGTGCCGTTCAACGAGTCGTGGGGGCAGTTCAAAACGCCTGAAATCGTTGAGTGGACAAAGAATTACGACCTGTCGAGGTTGGTTAATCCGGCATCGGGAGGCAACCACTATCCCGTGGGCGATATTTTGGACATCCATAACTATCCGGACCCTGAGATGTATTTCTA
>CADAFC010000024.1 GCA_902787095.1 uncultured Bacteroidia bacterium | reverse complement strand
AAGGGGTGAGGAACCTCATCTGAATTTATCAGAAACTACCCAATGTGTGTCTCAAATAACTCCAGCAGCCTTCTTGCACCCTCATAAGCGCTAATCTTCTTATCTTCCACGTTTTTCTCCACAACGCCGAGCCACTGTTTGATTTTTTCATTCTCATAAAAGTTACTCTTCAGCGTGCTTTCTATTGTGTCGAGCATCATCTGGACGTCCTGGCGGGCGCGTTTCTCATTGAGATAGCCTGATTTTTTGATGTTTTCGACGTGTGTCTGCACCATGTTCCACACTTCGGGCACGTTGAAATGTGTGAGTGACGAGCATGTGGTGACGTTGACAGGCTGTCCTGACTCTGATGGGGGGAACAGATGCACGGCGTTACGTATCTCGGCAGCGGCGCGGTTGGCGCGGTTCACGTTGTCGCCATCCGCTTTGTTGACGACGATGCCGTCGGCCATTTCCATGATGCCGCGTTTGATGCCTTGCAGCTCGTCGCCTGCGCCTCCGATGAGGACCAGGAGGAAGTAATCGACCATGGAATAGACGGCCGTCTCGCTCTGTCCGACGCCCACTGTCTCCACGAAGATGGTGTCGAATCCTGCTGCCTCGCAGAGTATGATAGCCTCGCGTGTCTTACGTGCCACTCCTCCCAGTGTGCCTGCCGACGCTGACGGACGGATGTAGGCGTTACGTTGCTGTGACAGTTCCTCCATACGGGTTTTGTCGCCCAAGATGGAGCCTTTTGAACGTTGGGAGCTCGGGTCGATGGCGAGCACTGCTATACGTTTGTTTTGTTTGCACAGCTCCATGCCGAGTGCCTCTATGAAGGTACTCTTTCCGGCACCAGGCACGCCGGTGATACCCAGGCGAAGTGCCTTACCGCTGTAAGGGATGCATTCCGCGATGATATCCTGAGCCAGTTTCTGGTGGGCAGGCAAGGAGCTTTCCACGAGAGTTATGGCCTTGCTCAATATTGTTATATCGCCGGCGAGGATGCCGTCGACGTATTCTTTTAAAGGCAAAAGTTTCTGACGGCCTGCCATCAGACGCTCCAACGCCTTAGGGTTAACCTGCACTGCAGGCTGGTCGGTGCCAGTCACCTGCAATGCAGATTCCCATTCATGCTGTTGATTCTCGAAATGTTCATTTTCTACCATGTGGCAAAAATAAACATTTTTTCATCACAAAATATATTTTAGTCAAAATTAAATCCGAAGCCGAGCGACATCTGGTAAACATTGGTGTTGTGGCCGTTGAGATCTTTGATTTTCATCATGTCGGTGAGACCGCTTCTGAAGAAAATCACGGCGTTGTCGAATACCAACGAGAATAGGATGTTAAAGCCTACCGGGCTGTAGTCGAGGTTGTCGCTGATGGTATGTTTCGCACCGCCATATCTTGCGAACGAGCGCATGCCGAAGCGCCACTCGAACTCAGCACCAGCCGCTATCTGCATAGGGGCGTTGTCGAGGTTCCACTGGAGTTGTAACATCACAGGGAGACGCAGGCTCCAGTAGCGCAGGAAGCTTCTGTGTGCGTCGTTATTGGCTGGACCATGTGCATCAACTGACGAATAATCGATAAGAGGCTCGAAATATGCGAGATGGTCAGGGTCGGTATTCAGCACCTGGTTATGTGAGAAGAAGTTGTAGGCGTTGCTGATGCCGAGACCTGTTGAGATTCCGAAGTGGTTGTTCCATGTGTGCACCACGGGACTTGTGAAATAGAAGCCCCATTCGAATGACGACGAGCGAATCGGGACACTGGCGGTTGGACCAAAGGTGCCGTCGAACATGTTAAGATAAGAATAGTAAAGTGTCGGGAGCGGGTCGTGTATATTCCTGTTGCGGAACACTCTCTCGACGATAGTCACCGAACCATCATCACCTTTTGTCGTTGTGGTGACGACTCTATCGTTTGCAATAACTGTTGTTGTTTCGGTTTGGGCGAAGATGTTGGCTGTTGCCAGCAGCATGACAGCTGCGAGAAGTAAATGTCTTTTCATTTTTACAAGTTTTAATTTCACCATGGTCATTTCGATCGAAGTCAAAATATCACAGTTTTTTGAATATTCCTAATCAATTATCTGTCGGATCAGTCGGAATGACATTCGGTATGTTAACGCAAAAATATGCATTTTGCTGCATGTCTTCACAAAAAGTTCAAAATTTTTTCTGCTATTTAATTATAAATTCAATACTATTTGATTATTTGTTATAAAATTCCAATACTTTCACTCTGTAGATGTACTCATATTTTGCTTGTAGCATTTCGCTTTCGGCTTTGAAGAGGCGGTTTTTGCTTTCGTTGAGTTCGAGCAGTGTGGCTCGGCCGGCACCATAGCTCTCGTCGGAGAAGCGGTAGGCTATTTCGGCGGCGTTGTAGGTCTCCTCCGAGGTCTTGAATTTCTGTTCGGCTGCCACTGCATTGTAGAAAGCCTGCTGGATGTCTTTTCTCAGTTCCTTACGGGCGTTAGCGATATTAAGTTCTTGATTTTCAATGTCAAGCTTTGTCATCTCGACTCTGTATTTCGTCTGCATGGCGTTGAAGATAGGCACATTGAGACGTACGCCGAAGCTTGTTCTGCCGTTGTTGCTCAGCTGGTCGCCAAACGGCAGGTTCTCACGTTCGGACGAGAAATAGTTATAGTAACCTGTGGAATAGCCGGCGAATAAGCTCAGCGACGGATACCATGCTGATTTAGAGGCTTTTACGTTACGGTACGACTGTTCCAGACGTATGTTGGCGGCTTCGATCTTAGGTTGGTGGTTCACGGCGAAGTTATATGTGGCTTCCTGAGAAGGCAACACAGGTGGGTTGTTGCCGTCGAATGTCTCGGGCGACACCACGTCGAAGTCTTCCATGCTATCGAGCTCAAGTGCCTGCACGATATCTAATATACTGAGCATCAGTGCGTTATCGGCTTGCACCAATGTCGATTTTGCTGTAGCCACCTGTGCTGCGCTTTCGTAGACGTTCGACTCGGCGACCTTGCCCAGCTCGTAAAGCTCCTGGGTTTTGGCGTGTTGTTCCTCGGTGAGTGCCAATTGTTTCTCCGCGACGGACTTTATCTCCTTATTGTACACCACCTGCATGTAATACGACATTATGAGGAGTTTCAGGTCATATTTGGCGGCTTCCACGTCTTTTTTCGATGCGTCGTAGGCTAAATTGGTCGATTTTATCTGGTTGTAGATGCTTAACCCATTGAACAGCGGCATGTTGAGAGACAATCCCAGTGATGTCGATGCCGAGTTGTCGGACACGTACACTCCGTAAGCCGACGGTGACTGTCCGAAGCCGAAGCTCTGGCTGGCGTCGGCAGATACTGTCGGGAGCCATGAGTTCTTTGTCATCTTATATTGGTATTCGGCATTGTTCTGGCTCACAATGGTTTGCAGAATCTGGATGTTATGTTCCATGGCATAATCGACGCACTCGTCGAAGGTCCAGACCTTCTGTGCCTGACATGCAATTGAGGCTGTTACTATTGAAATTATGAGAAACAATTTCTTCATATAGTATTTAATTTATAATTCAATAATTATTTTACATTCACTACGTCATTTCGAGTTTGTTGAGACCTAAAATTTGCTTCAGTCGAAATGACGAGACTAATTGAATATTTCATTACCTCTGATTTTATCGCCAGCTGAAAGGCCTTCTGTGATTACGATATTGATTCCGTCGGAGAGGCCTGTTTTCACTGGTGTTTTCACGTTGTCTTTGTAGACGAAGGTGCTGTCGTTGCTGTACACTATGCAGCTTTCTGGCACGGTGACTGCGTCCACTGCCTGTTCGATGATGATTTCGCCGTTGGCGCTGTAGCCTGCACGAAGCATCACGTCGTCGGGAAGTATGAGGCGTGCCTTCATCTGGAAGAACACCGCTCCGTTCTCGGAAGTGCCTTTAGGTGCTATATATTCCAGCACCGCATCAAACTGACGGTCGTTCATGGCACCTATGGTGATCTGCATCGGCATGCCTTCGCTGATGCGTCCCACCTCGGTCTCATCCATCTTACCCACGAAAATCATGTCACGCATATCGGCCACGGTGGCGATGGTGGTGCCGTCATTGAATGTGTTAGAGTTGATGACGCTGTTACCTACTTTCACTGGCACATCGAGGACCATGCCGTCGATGGTTGATTTTATGGAGGTGTTGGTGTATTCGGAGGCGTTTTTCGAGATGCCTTCCTTCACGATGTTGAGCTGGTCGAGGGCGTTGTTGTAGTTTTCCTTTGCCTGTTCATATTCCAGCAACGATTTCTCGTACTCTTCGGCGGCTATCAACCCTTTGTCTTTCAATGCTTTCTGACGCTGATACGTTTTTTCCACGTTGTCAAGGTTTAGTTTCGCTATTCTCGTCTGTGACTCTGCGGCGGTGAGGTTAGCCACGTCGGGGATGATTTTCACTGTCGCGATGACCTCGTCCTTCTTCACCATCTGACCTGCTTCTTTGTATATTTTGCTGATGATTCCAGAGACTTGTGGTTTTATTGCCACTTCGTCACGCGGGTTGATCTGACCAGTGATGACGGTCTTTTTCTGTATGGTGCCGATGGTGGCTTCCACTTCAGCGTACACTTTTTCCTGTGGTTGAGACTTCTTAAAAAGGTAAGAGAACGTCCATGCCACCGCTGCGATTAACACAATGAAAAACAAGATTTTAAATACTTTTTTCATATTTTTAATTTTTAATTATATTTTTCTTTTTAATCACAATTACATCGTCATTTCGAGCTTGTCGAGACCTGAGCCTGCGAAAGCATTCACCTCAGGTGAATAAATCACCGCCAAACAATTAATTCTGTACATTCAAATGCCGGTGATTCATCCGCTTCAGTCGGAATGACGACATGGTATCATTCCTCTCTGATGGCGTCGATTGCCTTGATTTGAATCGCTCGCATGGCTGGCAGCACTCCGGCGAGGAGTCCTGACAACACTATGATAATCGTTGCTGCCACTGCGGCTCCGAAGCCGATCTGCGGGTCGAGGAACATCACGTTTTCCGACATGTTTTGTCCAGTGATTCCTGACACCACCGCCATTATCGCCACACCCAGAACCAGTCCCACGAGACCTGCCAGAATTGTCAGCAGCAGACTTTCCGCCACCACTTGGCGTATTATCATCCCAGGTTTGGCTCCAAGTGCACGTCGCACTCCTATCTCACGTGTACGTTCCTTGATGGTGACGAGCATGATGTTGCTCACTCCGACCACGCCAGAAAGCAGTGTGCCTATTCCCACAATCCAAATCAATATTTTGATACCCAAAAACAGATAGTCGAACATGGTGAAGAGTTCTTCAAAATCGAACATCATGATGGCGCCTTCATCGGTCGGAGCTATGTCGTGACGTTCACGCAGCAACGCTCCCACCTCTTTTTGTAAATCTTTGATATTCTGACCTTTAGCGGCAGTAAACACAAAGAATTCAAATTTATCGCCTTTGTTATATGCCTTTTGCATTGTTGTAAGAGGAAGTATGACGGTCTCGTTGATTGAGCCGCTGATGCTGACGTTGGAGTTATACGCCTGCACCACGCCGACGACCTGGTAATAAATGCCGTTAGCCTTGATCATCAGGCCGATAGGGTCTTTGTCGGCGCCAATCACATCTTCATATACCTTTTTGCCGAGGACGCACACCTTACGGGCTTCAGCGATGTCTGTCTCATTGATATAGCGTCCGTACAAGATATTGCCTCTATCGATTTCATTATAATTTGGAAGCAGACCTTTCATGCTGAAATTTCCGCCTTTTATGCCAAAAAACACGTTGTTTTCGCCATTATATGAGTATTCGCTTAATATTGGCGAGAGGAGGTCTATACCTTTTACTTTTTTTCTAATCGCTTGAATATCAGACATATCCGTTTCCCAGCTACGACCTTTCTGATAACCTTTGTATGCTTCTGTGGTCTGAACTGGGATGACGAATGCCGAGTTGGTGGCGAAACCCTCTATCTGGGTGTTCATGCCGTTTTGGAACCCGTTGCCGCTTGCCAGCAGGATCACCAGGATGAAGATGCCCCAGAACACGCCGAAGGCTGTCAGCAAACTGCGTGTTTTGTTGCGGGCTATGGTCTGCCAGATTTCCGATATACTATCTATGTCAAACATATTCTTTTTTTCGGACGCATGCGGTGCGTCCCTACACTTACCGGTAATTCATTGCCTCTATTGGTTTAACTTTCACTGATTTCCAGGCTGGTGAGAATCCGGCGGCCACGCCGCTTATTATCAGCACCAATGTGGCGGAAACCACTATTCTCACATCCACTGTCGGGTTGACGAAGACCGACATTCCCATCTCGTTGTTGGTGCCTGCTCCGCTTGATTCCATCACCATGTTAACGATTTCCATCACACCCATTCCCAAGAACATGCCGATATAGCCGAAGATGGTAGTGATTACTAATGATTCCATCACTATTGAGAGCAGTATCGAACGTGGTTTGGCTCCGAGTGCTTTGCGGATACCTATCTCGTTGGTGCGTTCTTTCACCGTGATACGCATGATGTTGCTCACTCCGACCACTCCCGAAATCAGCATTGCGATGCCGATGACCCAGATAAAGATATTTATTGTATTGAATATCTTATTGGTTTCCAATGCGTTAACCATCTGACTATCGATCCACACGGCACGTGGGTCGTCGGGAGAGAACTCATGCAGGGCGGCGAGTTTTTTCTTCAGTTCCTTTTGGAAAGCCTCATTTTCCTCTTTTGTGTTGAGTCCTTTGGTTGTAAATGTAAGCTGATAATATTCGTTAACGTTGTATATTGCCTGCATTGTTGAGTAAGGGGCGTAACATTGGCCGCGGTCGCCCCACGGCATGCCTTTGCAGACGCCCACCACTGTAAAGCTTAACCCGTTGATAAACACTGTTTTACCTATCATAGTAGGCTCGTTGTTGATTCGCCTGAGTTCATCGCTGGTGTTTTTATCTATTATCACGACCTTCATCTTGTTTTTCATATCGTTTTCATTGATGAAACGGCCGTCCACCATCTTGATTCCTTCTATGTTTTTATATATAGGCTTCATTCCTTCTATTGACACCATTTTTGATTTTTCGCCGAAGATAAGGGTGCCGCCTTGAGAGAGCACTGGCGACACCTCTTCGACTTCGTATAACGTTTCAAGGAGTTGTATATCTTTGTTATTCAACATAATATAACGGTTTGCCTTATGGCCTTTGTAAGGCAGTTCGGTGAAGCTCGCCCATATCTGGTAGGTGTTTTGGATACGGTCGGCGAAGTTGCTGGTGACGCCGTTTTTCAGTCCGTTGCCGGCCGAAAGCAGTATGATAAGCATGAATATACCCCATGAGATGGCGAATCCGGTGAGTGCCGTTCTCAGTTTGTTACGCTTGAGCGCCATGAAAATCTCCGACCAAAAATCCCTGTTAAACATCACTTTATCTCTTTTGTGAAATCCATTTTATCCGGGTCGTTTTCTTCTATCGACTCGATTATTCCGTCTTTCAGATGCACGATTTTTCTTGTGAGGTTGGCTATTCCGCGTTCATGTGTGACGATCACCATGGTGATGCCGGTGGCGTTCACCTCGCGAAGTATCTGCATCACCTCTGCCGATGTCTTGCTGTCCAAGGCGCCTGTCGGCTCGTCGGCGAGTATGATTTTCGGTGATGTAACCAAGGCTCTTGCTATTGAAACTCTTTGTTTCTGACCGCCAGAGAGCTCGTTCGGGTAGTGTTCCGCCCAGTCTTTCAAGCCGAAACGTTCGAGGTATTCCATCGCCATCATATTGCGTTTCTTGCGGTTCACACCTTGATAAAACAGAGGAAGAGCCACATTTTCGAGAGCTGTCTTGAACGGGATGAGGTTAAACGACTGGAAAATGAAGCCGATGAGCTTGTTACGGAACTCCGCCGCCTGGTTTTCCGAGAGGTTTTTCACCAATTTTCCGGCAAGGTAATAGTCGCCTTCGTCGTAGTTGTCGAGGATACCCAATATATTTAATAAGGTAGACTTCCCCGAGCCTGACGCGCCCATGATCGAAACCAGCTCGCCTTCCGCCACGTCGAGATTGATTCCTTTCAACACATGCAGCGGTTGCGCCCCGAAATAAGTCTTGTTGATATTATTAAGTTTTATCATAGTGTACTACGTATCTAAGACACTGCAAAAATAGTAAAAATTTTTTAGCTGATACAATTTTTTTAAAAAAATTTTAATTTTTCTGTTATTGTCAGTAATTACAAGGGATTTATCGCACTTAAATGTTCGGAAATGTATCTTAAAATGTCATTTCGACCGGCTAAAGGGGTTGAGACCCGAGCGAAACGAGAGCATTCACCAGAGGTGAACAAATCACCGCCATCGTTTTTTCAGTAATTCTATATTATTCAGATGGCGGTGATTTATCGGCTCGGAATGACTAAGAGTTTGTTACTTCAACAAATCTGACAAGAGGTCTTCCATTTTCTCAAATGGCAGGTTTTTCTCAATAATCATGCCATTTTTATCGATGATGAGGTTTTGAGGGATGAAGGCAATCATGTACATGCCAGCCACTTCGTTGCCCCATCCTTTGAGGTCGGATACATGATATGGCCATGCGAGGTTGTCGTCGGCGATGGCTTTTTTCCATTTTGCCTCGTCGGTGTCGAGTGACACGCTGACTATGTTTAACCCTTTTTTGTTTAACTGGTTATAAATCTTCACAAGATCAGGATTGGCTTTACGGCAGTCGGGGCACCATGAAGCCCAGAAGTCGACGATAACTATTTCCGATTTCTTGACAAGTTCCGACAAAGTGAAAATGTCGCCATTCACGTCTTTTTGTTGGAAATCGATGAAAGGCTGGCCAGGTTGTGTCTTTTGCAGGCCTTCGATATATTTCTGAATTTCAACTTTATAGCCGCTTTGCATTTCTGTTGGGATTAATTCGTAAAGCTTAATCAATTCACCAAGTTCGAAAGCCCATTTGTAGCGGTACAAAATGTAAGCTCCGACAGGGGTGTTGACATTTTCCTTTACAGCCCTAAGAGCTACGTAATGTATCTCGTTATCATCATCCATATCATTGATTTTTTCTATGATATCGTTGAGTTTTTGTTGGCTTTCCGATGCCACGACTTTAATGTCATTATATTGTTGACAGTCGCCAACTATTTTAACATCTTGATTATCAGCGAAAAGCACCAATGGTCTTCTCCATCCGTCAATCATGATATGCAAAGCGTCATTGTTATCGCTCTGTTTCATTTTGAAAACAGCGTTGTTGTTTTTTGCCACCACAGAGTCGATTTTCGTCATGGAACCGTTCTCAAGGCGTTCAAGATACACGGTTTTATCCGTCGAATTATCCAGATTCACATTGATTTTGAATGATTTACAGCTGAAGCATGTGGTCAATACAAGCATTATGAGCAATGCAATTAACGATTTTTTCATTTTACTTATTTTTTATCGGTTTAAAAATTAGTATTATCAAAACTATTACAATTGATGAAAAGATGACGCTCATCAAAGTCTCCAGAAGCACCAGTCCTATAAGGTGAAAGCTGAATGCTTCGAGCATAAAAAGTGTGAAATTATGGATTATGAGCAGCAGTATGCAGTATGGTAAGAACCATTTCATACCCATTTCTGACACTGAAGGTGCTGTTTTTCCATCGATATCGCTTTTTCTGGTAGTAAGATTGATGATATTAGGTCTCAGATAAGCCATCAGCACGGTGGAGGCAGCGTTTAGTCCGGGTGTACCGTTGAAGATGTCTATCGTCATTCCAATGAGGAAGCCGTTGATTATCAGTTTCCAACGAGGGGTGTCGAAAGGCAGGAGCATGACGAATAGCACGTACACATACGGATGGATGAAGTTTCCCAGCCTAAGGTTATCGAATATCATAACCTGCAGGAAGGTCAGTCCCAAAAACAGTAATATGTTACGAATCAATGTGTTACGCATAAAGAATCGATTTCTGATTTATAGTTGTTCTTCACGACATACACATGACGCAGTGTGCTAAAGTTGGTTGAGAACTTCATTTTCGCACTGCTGAACATTTCGTTTTCGTCGTAATCGTACTCTTCTATTGTGCCCATTATGATGTCGGGTGGGAACATGCTGGAGTAACCGCTGGTCACCAGGGTGTCGCCTTTATTAATAATAAGGTGTGAGGGGATGTCTTTCACTTTGCCGTAGCGGTAGTTCATATTATCCCATACCACATTCGCAACATATTGATTATCAATAAATCGGCAGCTCACGATGGAGTAAGAGTTCAGCAGGCTCATTATTGATGCGAAGTGGTTGCTGACGTTGACCACCTTACCCACCACGCCGTTGTCGCATATCACTCCCATATCGGGTTCTATGCCGTCGATTTCACCTTTGTCGATGACGATGTAATTATTAGTCTCGTAAATGGTGTTTTTTATCACATGAGCTGGCACGAACGTATACATATCGTTGATAATCAGTGAGTCGGTTGTTGCTGACAGATTTTCCAGCTGGTTCATGAGCATGGCGTTATGTTCGGCGAGCATGTCGTTTTGTGTTTTCAGATGCAGATAATCGCTACAGTTGGATACGATTCGGTACCATCGTCCGGCGATGCGGTTCGACACGCTCACCATCTTTCTGTTCTGGAACGGCAGACTATTGACTATCAATAAGAAACATAATAGTTCCAGCAGCACAAAAAGTATAGTGGTGCTATATTTTTTTAATAAGACTAATAAGTTATACATTCCTTATTTTATGAGGAACGGGAAGCCGTCGAAGTTTTTCAATGCTATGCCTGTGCCGCGTGCCACTGCTCTTAGCGGGTCGTCAGCGACATGGATTGGCAGTTGTGTACGGTCATGCAGACGTTTGTCGAGGCCTCTCAGCAATGCGCCGCCGCCTGTGAGGTAGATACCTGTACGGTAGATATCGGCTGAGAGTTCTGGAGGAGTTGTCTCGAGGGTGTTAAGCACGGCAGTCTCGATTTTCGACACGCTCTTATCGAGGCAGTGTGCTATTTCCTTATAGTTCACGCTGATTTCTTTAGGTATGCCGGTAAGCATATCGCGGCCATGCACGGCGTAGTCCTCAGGCGGGTTGTCGAGGTCCTGGATGGCTGCTCCTACTTCTATCTTGATAAGTTCAGCGGTACGTTCACCCACGTTGAGGTTATGTTCTTTACGCATATATTCCACTATCTCGTCGGTGAAGTCGTCGCCAGCGATACGTATTGACTTGTTTGTGACGATGCCGCCGAGGGCGATGACGGCGATTTCCGATGTGCCGCCTCCGATGTCGACTATCATATTACCCATTGGCTCGAGCACGTCGATGCCGATACCGATGGCGGCTGCCATAGGCTCATGGATGAGTCGCACTTCCTTTGCTCCTGCCTGTTCGGCGCTGTCTTTGACGGCTCTCTCCTCCACCTCGGTGATGCCCGAAGGGATGCAGATGACCATTTTCAGCGCAGGCGGAAAGATGCTGTGATGGAAGTTTATCATCTTTATCATCTCTTTCAGCATATATTCCGCAGCTTGGAAGTCGGCGATGACGCCGTCGCGTAACGGTCTGATAGTCTTGATGTTATCGTGTGTCTTGCCATGCATCATCATAGCGCGCTTACCCACTGCCATGATTTGCTGTGAGTCGCGTTGTATTGCCACGATGGAAGGCTCGTCGACCACCACCTTGTCATTATATATAATGATGGTGTTGGCTGTGCCGAGGTCGATTGCCAGTTCTTTATCGAAAAAAGAAAATAATCCCATATTATTTATTTTTTAATGTTTGAAATGTCTGTATCCCGTGAAAACCATGGCGATTCCGAGCTTGTTACATGCGTCGATAGAGTCTTGGTCGCGCACTGAGCCACCAGGTTGGATTATCGATTTTATGCCTGCCTCACTTGCTATCTCCACGCAGTCGGAGAATGGGAAGAAGGCGTCGGATGCGAGCACTGCGCCGTTGAGGTCGAAGTTGAAGCTCTTTGCTTTCGCAATAGCCTGACGCAGCGAGTCGACGCGTGATGTCTGGCCGATACCCGAGGCGTAGAGTTGTTTGTTCTTTGCGAGCACGATAGCGTTGGAGCGGCTGTGTTTCACTATCTTATTCGCAAAAATCAAATCATCAACATCCTGATTATCAATAAGTTTCTCTGTCACAGGCTTAAAATCGTCTTTAGTCTCAATATGCAGGTCACGGTCTTGTTCGAGTATGCCATTGAGTGCTGATTTATAAACCTTTACAGGGAAATTATTTGATTTTAATTTCAATACTATACGATTTTTCTTTGAGAAGAGGATATCGAGCACACCAGTTTCATAGTCGGGGGCGACGCACACTTCGAAGAACATCTTGTTCATCTCTTCGGCTGTCTTGGTGTCGATTGGGCGGTTGCTGACGAACACTCCGCCGAATGCCGACACAGGGTCGCCTGCCAGAGCAGCGTCGTAAGCCTCTGATATTGAAGGTCTTGAAGCGATTCCGCAAGGGTTGTTATGTTTCAGTATGGCGAATGTAGGCTCGTCGAATTCACGGATGAGGTTAAGGCCAGCTTCGAGGTCGAGCAAGTTATTGTACGAGAGGTCTTTGCCATGCAGTTTCTCGAACACCTCGTCGAGGTTGCCTTTGAAAACAGCCTGTTGGTGGGGGTTCTCGCCGTAGCGCAGTGGTGTGACGGTCTCGCCCGCGAACCAGTTGAAGATGGCAGTGTCGTAGTGTGAGCTCGTTGCGAAGGCGTATTTCGCGAAACGTTTTCTGTCGTCCAAGGAGGTGCATCCGTCCTGGCGTTCGTACATATCCATGAATTCCTTGTAGTAAGCTGATGAAGGCACTATGAGGCAGTCGTTGAAATTCTTTGCGCCTGCTCGGATGAGCGAGATGCCACCGATGTCAATTTTTTCAATTATTTCAGCCTGGTCGGTGGTGTTTCTGACGGTCTCTTCAAACGGGTAGAGGTCGACGATGACGAGGTCGAGGGCCGGTATCTCGTATTGTTTCATCTCGGCGAGGTCGGAATTGTTGTCGAGACGACCGAGGATGCCGCCGAACACTTTAGGATGGAGGGTTTTCACGCGGCCGCCGAGGATGGAAGGATAGCCGGTGAGCGACTCTACGGAACGCACAGTGTCGTCAAGCTTTTTGATGAAATCGAGCGTTCCGCCGGTAGCGTATATCTGGACGCCGTTTTTCTTCAAAAGATTGACTATTCTATCGAGATCAGTTTTGTAAAATACTGATATTAAAGCACTTTTGATTTTTTTGGATGTCATTTTCTGCTTAAGTTTTAGATTGCAAATATAATAAAGTTTCACACAGATTAAACAGATGAACACACTTTTTTTTGAGATTTTTTCACCCAGATGAAAGCACTCACTTCGCTCGAAAGGACAACATCACGAGTGTCATTTCGACTGAAGCGAAGTGGTGTCGAGAAATCTTAAAAAATTTATTATTTTTTTATTTGGAAATTCAATTTTTATTTTGTAATTTTGCGAGTTAAATTTTGTTTTTAAGTGGAAACGCGCTGGATAATAGCAAAAGATGTAGATAAACAATTAGTTAAGAGCTTGTCGGAGTCGTTAGGCATCGACGAGAAATTGGCTATTTTGTTAGTTCAGCGTGGCATCACCAACTTCGATGAGGCGAAAGATTTCTTCCGTCCGTCGCTTGAGCACCTTCACGACCCGTTTTTGATGAAGGACATGGATAGGGCTGTCGACCGTCTGCAGAAGGCCATTTCCGAAGGCGAGAAGATACTCATTTACGGCGACTACGACGTTGACGGCACCACCGCTGTCGCATTGATTTACACTTACTTAAAGAACCTCGTCAACAAGAAAAAGATAGAGTTTTACATCCCTGACCGTTACGAGGAGGGGTATGGAATCTCATATAAAGGCATCGACTATGCTGCCGACCATGGCTTCGGCCTTGTTATTGTGCTTGACTGCGGCATCAAGGCGGTCGAGAAAATCGACTATGCCAACGAGCGCGGTGTCGACTTCATCATCTGCGACCATCACCGTCCGGATGAGGTGATACCGAGAGCCGCCGCTGTGCTTGACTCTAAACGTCCCGACTGTGAGTATCCTTACAAGGAGCTGTCGGGCTGCGGCGTGGGCTTCAAGCTCGTCACCGCATTGTCGATGCGTTTAGGCAGACCGATAGAAGAAGTCTACCAACTCCTTGATTATGTTGCAGTTAGTATTGCTGCCGACATCGTGCCTATCACTGGTGAGAACAGAGTTTTGGCCTATTTCGGGCTGAAGCTCTTGAACAAGAACCCACGTCCGGGCATCGAGGCGGTGCTGCGTCACGCCAACATCAACCGTCGTGACGGCAACGGCGACACCGACAACCAGAATGCACTTGAGAGAGAGCTTACAATCAGCGACTTGGTGTTTCTTATCGGGCCTCGCATCAATGCTGCCGGACGATTGGAGAAGGCTGCCGACTCGGTGCGACTGCTGTTGGCCACCAACTACGACCATGCCGAGAAGCTCGCCTCAAGCATCAACGAGCTCAACGTGCAACGTCGCGAGCTCGACAACACCATCACTGAGGAGGCTCTTCAGATGATTGATGCTGACGAAAAGATGCGCAACGCCAAGAGCACTGTCATCTTCAACGAGAACTGGCACAAGGGTGTCATCGGCATCGTGGCGTCTCGACTCACCGACTCATACTACCGTCCGACGATAGTGCTGACACGTTCGGGCAACCTCATCACCGGCTCGGCTCGTTCGATAAAGAATTTCGACATTTACGATGCCATCGACTCGTGTTCCGACATCCTGGAGCACTTCGGAGGACACAAATATGCGGCGGGACTCTCGCTGAAACCCGAGCATCTGCAGGAGTTTTCTGAGAGATTCGAGAAATATGTCTCGGAGCATCTCGAAGAAGGCGACCTCACCCCTGAACTCAACGTCGACATTGAGATCGACTTTCCTACCATCACGCCAAAGTTTGTACGCATCTTGAAACAGTTTGCGCCATTTGGTCCGGGCAACATCGCGCCGGTGTTCCTCACACGCAACGTCATCGACGCTGGTTTCTCACGCGCTGTAGGCAACCGTAAGCATCTGAAACTCAGCGTAATGCAGCAGGGCAACACCGAAAATGTGTTCTCAGGGATAGCGTTCCAGAAAGGTGATTTGTACGAACGCATCCATGACAAGGAGCCGTTCACGATGTGCTATCATGTGGAGGAGAATTTCTGGCAGGGGAAGACCACTTTGCAACTTAATGTGAAGGACATCAAGTTTTAATCGTCATTCCGACTTCGCTCGAAATGAGGGTCTGTCTGTTATCTAAAGAAAATAACCCTGATAATTAGTATCAAGCCGCAGAGGGCGAGGATTACTCCGGTGCCTTGGTTGAGGAGTTTCATGCGTTTTTCAGTGAAGAAACGTTTCAAGGAGTAGGCTCCGACGATTTTTATGATGTCGATGGCGAACACTGTCACGAACGTGCCCAGGAAAAACAGGGCTTCGAGGCTCCAGTTGCCGTTGTAGACCTCCGAGCCGGCCACCGTGGCCACAGTTGTCATCCAGAAGATCCAGATGAACGGGTTGAACACATTCATTATGAAGCCCTTAGAGATATAGACATACCATCGTTGGCCTTCATGTTTTATATCGAGTTTTTCTTCAATTTTGTCAAAATGCTGGTCAAGTTTCTCGAATTTTTTATCCATCTCGGCAAGTTCGGCTGACTTTTTCTCGGAGCGCGCCACTATCTTTTCAGGCTTGCTGTAAAAGGTGAAAACGCCGAACCCTATGATTATCAGACCTGCGGTGATGCCGGCCACCACCATGTTGGCACTGTTGTCGAAAGATATCTGGATAGATGTGAGCATCATCAGGATGACGACAAACATATCGCTCAGCAACACACCAAGGTCGAACAGCAACGCGGTTTTGAAGCCTTTGCTTATGCTCGTTTGTAGAAGCAGGAAAAACGCAGGCCCGAAACCAAAAATCGTAGCCAGCGTGAGTCCCATCAGTGCACCATGAAAAAATGCCATATTTTTATCGTTTTCAAAACTACAAAATTACGAAAACTTTTTCAAATGGTGTTGATTTTCTTTTCAAAATAATTGAAAATCATTTTGCGGCCACCACGACAGCCTTTTTGAAACGTTTGATATCTCCTTGTAAATCAAACACTTCCACAAAAATGACATATATTCCGATTGGAACGATACTGCCATTGTCGTCAAGGCCGTTCCACACGAAACGGCTTTGGTAGGCTATGTTTTTGCAGTTGACGAGTGTTTTCACCGGCTTTCCTCGCGAATCGAAAATGTGTATTTTCGCTGTATAGTCGTTGCCAACATCATTCAGGTTGATGGTGGTGACGTCGTCGAAGCCGTCGCCGTCGGGAGAAAAAACCGGTGGTACTATTTCGATATCAGCTTTAACATCTTCATTTTCAATAAAGACCGAGTTTTGGCTGCCAGGAGTGCCATGCATGGATGCCATTGACGAGTGCCAGTTGTCGGGGTCGTCGCCATCGATTGAGGGGCTTACACGTTCGAGCGACACTCCTTTTGTCTCGGCGAGCAGAGGGTAATGCGATTTGTCGGTGTAGCTCATGCAATCGATGAGTTGGCCATTGAAGAACAATGTGGCGGTCGCCCCGCTGTTGGGGTACGAAGGGAAGCTCTCCATCTCCACAAAATTTTCGGGCGAGCACTCGTATTGTTCAGCAATTGCCGATGGTTTGGTTGTAAGCAAGACGTAGTGTCCGGGCAGCAGCTGACGGTTTTCTGTGCAAATATTTTTTATTGTGGTGTCGGGTGGGTTGGGAAACGATGTCTTCACCGCTCCTATTTGCATATCGCTGATATTCAAGACTTTATCAGAGTTGTTAAACAGCTCCATATAGTCAGTGGCGGGGCTGATGGGGTCAAAAAGGAGTTCGTTGATGACCACATCGCCGCGCGCCGCCATGCCCTGTAGCCCGAACTCGCAGCTGTAGCCGTCTGGCAAAGGGGTTCCCGAGCAACTAAACAAACGAAAAACAATGATTTTATAAATGTTATGAAAAAGGAACGATTGTCCAAACTGCAATGTCACACGGTCGGTTTTCCCATCGTCAAGAAAGGCATCCGTGGGGTGAGCGTCGAACTCGGAGACGGTGTAGTTCTCAATGTCCACCAAGGCGTCACGGTTCATTTTTTGGTCGAAGACCAGTTGTATCACACTGTCGTTCAACACGTTGACATAGTCGACACGGGGCTGGACAAGGTTTTCGGCATACACCGAGTTACGTGCGCCAGGTGTTCCGCCGTTGTGATGACAAGAGGCACGCCAGTTGATAGCTCCTGCACATGGAGAGAAAGGGTTGATCTGCTCAAGCGACCAGCCACCGTCGGTTTTGTCATCATCGCGATACCATGCAAGCGAAAACTCGACATCGGAAATCATCATAGATTCCTCGTTACTCAGAGCGATATATACCCCACTGTTGGCAATCGAGAAACTCGCGAAACCAAGACAGTCGCCATATTGTGACAGCATTTCCATAGAGGTGTCTTTACATAAGACCAGATAGCCAAGTGGTTGAATTTCAATATCTTGCGTTATCAGTTTCTCGTTTGTGCCGATTATAAGTGTCCAGTTGAGTAGTTTTATCGGGTGTTCTGTGGTGTTGAAAAGCTCGATATATTCCAATGGAGACAATCCCACAACAGGCTCAGGATCAGACATTATTTCATTAATCACCACATCGTTTTCGTGAACGACATTATGTATAAAAAGGTAATGAATATTGGTCGCCACATTGCCTTCCAAATCTTGTATCTCATTGATTGTCAGTGTATATTCAATATTTTCTTCTATTGTTTTTGAGTAAGAAAGTATAACACAAGCGTGGTTGCTTGCATAATATTCGGCGTACATCGGGGCACCTAAAGCATTTATGTGGTAGTTTTCGTGGTTCAGAGCATCTGTTTCGTCGACAGGCTCGTCGAAATCGAGTTGTATCTTATTGTATTTCAACACTGTAAGGCTGATGAGACTTGGTGGTTGGGTGTCGACAATCAGAGGGCCGAAGTAAACATCGTCGAGGTACACTTTCTTGGCATTGCCTGAGGTGAAAGTCACTTTTATCCCGAAGTGACCAGAGATTTGACACGCATCATCAACTCCTTGAGCTTCAACGGTATAGCCATCGTTGCCGGATTTATCGACAAATATTTTCCACAAGCCTTGCATGTCGCGTGTGACTTTGAAAAAGGCGGAAAACGAAGATGCTATGAAGGTGTCGGTGCCACGGCACACGCTCACGCTGCCGGTGCCGTCGACACGCCGAAGCTCGACCACATCGTTGCTTCCCGCCTCGCCAAACCGAAGAAAATAATTGTCACAAAGGTAGATATCGGAGTAGTTGTTTGCCGAAGGAGCGAAGGCCTCACGAAGCCAGAAATGCCATTCCATATCGCCAAAACCGGAGACAGGCTCAGCACAGAAAAGCTCAGCATTTCCGACACTTTCCGCATCAAGTTGCAGCTGATAGTCGTTGTTGATTTTAAACAATGTTGTGGTGCCCGACCAAGCAGGATTTTGGGTGAAATCGCCGTCGGAGAAGTCGTCCCAGACCTGGGAGAGACAGCTGAAAGGCATTATTAACAACACGTAAGCCAACGATAATAACATTTTTGCATCCATAACAGTAAAATGTTTAAGATTTTTATGTACTTTTGCGCAAAAGTATAACAAAAAGATTATACGTGGGTCATTTTTAACATTTTTTAACATTTCGGGTCTCAAAAAGGGTCAAATGTTAAAAGATTTTAAGAAAAAAAGGCATAATTGTTAAAAAATTTTAACATTTCGGGAGGAAAAGACATGAAAATAGCTGTTATCGGAGCCACCGGACTGGTCGGACAGAAGATGCTTCAGGTGCTTACGGAGCGCAATTTGCCTGTCGATGAGCTCATCGTAGCCGCTTCGGAGCGTTCTATCGGGAAGAAAACGACGTTCAAAGGCAATGGATACACCTTGATTTCCGTTGAGGAAGCCATTGAGAAACGACCTGACATCGCGATATTCTCAGCTGGTGCCGACGCTTCGCTGAAATACGCGCCGTTGTTTGCTGAAAAAGGCACTTACGTGGTCGACAACAGCTCAGCTTGGCGCAAAAAAGAAGGCATTCCGTTGGTCGTTCCTGAGATTAATGCGAATGACATCACCGTTGACACTCATATCATTGCGAACCCGAACTGCTCTACGATACAGCTTGTGATGGCCTTGGCACCATTGCATAGAAAATATGGCATCAAGCGTATTGTTGTGTCAACGTATCAGTCGGTGAGCGGCAGCGGTTTGAAAGGCCTGAACCAGCTGCATTGCGAGCAACGTGGCGAGAAGGCTGACAATCCGGCGTATCCGCACCAGATTCATGAGAATATAATCCCTCATGGCGGCAATTTCTTGGACGACGGCAACACCACTGAGGAAGAAAAGCTGATTTTCGAGACGAATAAGATCTTACATTCAAAAATCGCTGTTTCGGCAACGGTGGCAAGGGTTCCGGTTTACGGAGGACATTCTGAATCAGTGAATGTAGAGTTTTTGCAACCTTATGATTTACAAGAGATTAGAACTATTTTAGAGAATACGCCAGGAGTCATTGTGGCTGACGATCCGAGTAAGAATCTGTATCCGACGCCTATTATGGCATACGACCGTGATGAGGTTTTTGTGGGAAGGATGAGGCGCGACAACAGCATCGAAAACGGGTTCAATTTCTGGGTTGTGAGTGACAATATCAGGAAGGGAGCGGCGACTAATGCGGTAGAGATTGCAGAATATTTAATCACCCGTCATTTCGACTGAACCTCGACCGAAGTGGAGAGGGTAATGGAGAAAACTCAACCAATTGCAGGAGATTTATTCACCAAAGGTGAATGCTTTCGCAAGCTCAGGTCTCCATTCCGCTCCGCTACAGTCGAAATGACGACTTAAATTGGATGAGATTTCTAGACAAGCTCGAAATGACGATTTAAATAGAATGAAAACATATTATAACATAGAAGATTTTAAGAAGGTTCAGAATGCTGTTGTCACCATCGGTACGTTCGACGGGGTGCATCGTGGACATCAGGAGATACTGAGAAACATGGTGAACCGCGCCAAGGAGATTGGTGGTGAGAGCGTAGTGGTGACGTTTTACCCTCATCCGAGGCAGGTGCTGAGCAACGATTCAGGCATCAGATTCATCTCGACACAGGAGGAAAAAATCGCTCATCTTGAAGCGTTAGGCATTGATAATCTTATCATTATAAGATTCACAAAAGAGTTTGCGGCGATACCGTCGGAAGATTTCATCAGGGATTATCTTGTGAAAAACATACAGCCGGCAGTGCTGATTATAGGCTACGACCATCATTTCGGGAAAGGCAGGACAGGCGACTTCAGTATGCTATACGAGCTCGGGAGCCAATATCATTTCAAGGTGGAGAGGATTGAGGAGCAAGACATTGAAAATGTGGCTGTCAGCTCTACCAAGATACGTCATTTTTTGGCATACGGCGACATCCGACATGCCAACATGCTGCTCGGATATGAATACTCTTATACAGGCAAAGTCGTTCACGGTCAACGGGTTGGACACGAGATGGGATATCCTACGGCGAACATCGAGGTGGCTGAAGAGTTCCAACTCATCGAAAAACCTGGTGTTTACGCCACTTTTGCCGATGTTGACGGGCGGTCGTACCCTTCGATGACATATATCGGGAAGCGACCCACATTGAACGACAACCGTCCGCAAAGCATTGAGACTCATATCATTGGCTTAAACAAAGACCTTTATGGCAAAGAAATTAAAATAAGATTTGTGGATTTTGTCAGAGATGACGAAAAATTTGATAATTTTGATGCCTTAAAACGTCAGATTGGAATTGACGAACAGAGAATTATTAACATTTTAAATCAAATAGTATGAAAAAATTATTGACATTATTAGCAATTATCTGCCTTCTCGGGATGACGAAGGCGAGTGCATGCACCAACTTCCTCGTCACTAAGGGAGCATCGGTTGACGGCTCGACTATGATTTCGTATGCCGCTGATTCTCATGTGCTTTACGGTGAGTTGTATCATTATCCGGCAGCCGACTATCCGGAGGGTGCCATGCGTGACCTTTACGA
>CADAFC010000023.1 GCA_902787095.1 uncultured Bacteroidia bacterium | reverse complement strand
CGAGCGCCAATGCCTCGTGGATGTCTTCCTTATAATACTCTTTGAATCGTGGTTGCAACGTTTTGTAATAACGAAGCTCATCTTCAGCGTTTGCTGCGACTTTCATCAGCACTTCGTCACCTTTTTCCAAAGCTCCGGCTTTATAATAAAGCTCTGGGAAGAAGCCTTCGTAATAATATCCGTAAGGAATCTTCTCGTCTGGGAAGAACTCCTGGCATTTATCCATCACGGTGATGGCTTCCTCATACCTGTTGCGATTCACAAGTGATTGAGCCTCACAGCTCTCAGGGTCGACAGTGACATCCGGTTCATTGAGACGACCCCAGCGCACCTTGTTCACGAGGAGGTCGTATGAGCCGTCGATGAACACGCCGCCAGCGTTTTTATAATAGTCAGGGGCAATGACTGGCATGAAACGGTGTGCGAGGCCTTCCTGATGCAGGTATTTGTCGATTCCGAGGATATTGGAAATATCGCTGAGGCTGGTGAAATACACGCATCTCTCCCAGTTGTTGGTAGCCATGAAATCGAGGAGCATGAGTTCGTTTTTGGTGAGATATTCCACCTTATCAGGGATGGTCCACACAATTTCGTCAACAATTTGGTCTTTCATACTTTCGGGGACGATGCCATTGGCCACTACTTTCTCTTTATCCACTGTCAGTTTCATGTGTCTTGTAGGGATATAATCGACTCTCTGGCCCATACCGTTGGTGCCTTTGGTGCGTTTGTCGTCGCTTTTCACGAATTCGATCACATCTTTAAGCTCTACTGGTTCGGTAAAGACATCTTGGATAGAGACGCTCTCATGAACTCCGTTGTCGTATTGTGCTGGTGTCAGAGTGAGAGGCAGCTTCTCGGATTCATAGATTTTACGGCCCATCTGATGGACGTACCAATAGCCTGACGAAAGCATGAAATTGCACACGCGGACATCTGTACGGTAGCCTTCAACCTCCTGTACATACCAAAGAGGGAATGTGTCGTTGTCGCCGCGAGTGAAAATTACAGCGTTTTCGGGCAGATTGGTAAGATAGTTCTTGCCCCAGTCGAGAGCTGAGGTCTTGCCAGAGCGGTTGTGCCCCTCCCAGCCTTGGGCGGCCATCAGGATTGGGACAAACAGACATGCCAAGGTAGCTGCGATTGTCGCCACCTGTTGGTTTTTGACCAATTTATGCAATCCATTTATTATTCCAAGCACTCCAAATCCCAACCAAATCGCGAAGGCATAGAATGCTCCAGCGTAGGAATAGTCACGTTCACGTGGCTGATACGGAGTTTGGTTGAGGTACATAATGATAGCGATACCTGTCATAAAGAACAGCAGGAACACCACCCAGCAGTTTTTAGGATCATATTTCAGTTGGTAGAACAAGCCGATGAGGCCGAGTATCAAAGGCAGGAAGTAATATTCTGTCCGAGCCGGGCTCTGCATTGTTCTCGGCAAGTCTTTTTGGTCACCCAGTCGCGGATTATCAATAAATCCGATGCCGCTCACCCAGTTGCCATGCTCAAGCTCGCCTTGTCCTTCAGTGTCGTTCTGACGACCCACGAAGTTCCACATGAAATAACGCCAGAACATCCATCCACATTGATAATCAATGAAAAACTTAAGGTTCTGACCGAAAGTAGGTATCATTACACGTTCCGTAGAGCCATTAGCGCGTTTTTGTGTGGTGATACGCATTTTCGACTTATCAATATAGCGCTCGTAGGTGCTTGTAAATGTTTTCTTTGAGCCATTCCACATACGTGGGAAAAGTGTCTGGACATTGTCGTCGTAGATATATTCACCAGGATTCTGGGCTACCACGACATATTTTCCTTTATTTCGGTCTTTATAATAAATAGGTGTGCCTTCTGTCACATCGTAAGGCTTGGCCATATAATATGGACCATAAACAAGAGGCCAGCTGCCGTACTGTTCACGTTTCAGGTATGATAGCATGGAGATGGCGTCTTTAGGCTCGTTCTCATTGATTGGAGTATTTGCATTAGCGCGAATCACAAGCATAAAGAACGAAGAATAGCCTATCAATATGAACATAAACGACAGAATCACCGCGTTCAGCACTGGCTTGTTTTTCTTCGTTGTAATCCATAATCCAAAGATTATCAATGCGATAATCAGCACAAAGTAGAATATCGTGCCGAAGTTAAACGGCATTCCGATAGCATTCACAAAGAAAAGCTCGAATTTGCCTGCGAGCGATACGATGGCTGGGATAAGTATCACTTGGATGAAGCCGGTAAGTGCGATGGCTATCACGCCCGACCATATAAAGCCTTTCCAAGAAAACTTGTATTTTTTGAAGTACACCACATATACTATTGCCGGAATAGCCAGCAAATTCAACAGGTGGACGCCGATTGACAGGCCGATGATATAGGCGATGAAAATCAGCCAGCGGTAATGGTTCGGTTCTTCCGAAACCTTTTCCCACTTGAGAATTGCCCAGAAAGTGATGGCTGTAAGCAATGATGACATTGCGTAAACCTCGCCTTCCACAGCGTTGAACCAGAATGAGTCGGTGAATGTGAATGCCAAAGCACCTATTGCCGATGCTGCCAACACTGCAAACTGGTTGTTTTTCGCTGAATTTTCGCCGTCTTTCATCCATATTTTCTGCGCAAGCATCGATATTGTCCAGAAGAGGAACAATATTGTGAAGCTTGAGCACAGGCACGACATGATATTTATCATCATTGCCACTTTGGTGACATCACCGAAAGCAAAAAGCGTGAAAAAACGTCCGATAAGTTGGAATGTAGGTGCTCCTGGCGGGTGACCGACCTGAAGTTTGTATGCCGTGGAGATGTACTCACCGCAGTCCCACCAGCTCACGGTTGGCTCCATGGTGAGGAAATAAACGATGGTGGCAATAGCGAAAACGCCCCATCCGACCAGGTTATTTAACTTTTTGAAACTCATAGCGTTTACATTATGCGCAGCCGTTAATGCCATTAATGCCCTTAAGGCGGCGCTATTAAAACTGCAAAAATAAGCAAAAATTGTTTATCACGGCTAAATTTTTGATTTTTAAATATTTTTTTTAAGAAAAATGATTTCATATTGAAATTTTTTGTATTTTTGCAGCCGCATTCAGAATTGGAATGATGTCGAGTGGTGTAATGGCAGCACTGCAGATTTTGGTTCTGCCTGTCAAGGTTCGAATCCTTGCTCGACAACATTAGGAAAGAGTTGAAGGCCTGCTACGGAATGTAACAGGTTTTTTTATTGTTAAAGAAAATGATAACGAAAGAACAAATCATCAGTTTGGCTGAAGAGGCGATGCAAGGTAGCGACCGCTACGTTGTTAACGTGTTGATACACAAGGGCAATATCATCGAACTCTTCCTTGACGCCGATAGTTCGGTGACCATCGACGACTGCGTTGCGGTGAGCGATTTTATCAACGAAAAACTTGACAGGGACGTAGAGGATTATGAACTCAGCGTGTCGTCAGCCGGCATTGACGAGCCATTGCTGAAGATGAGGCAGTATAAAAAATATATCGGCAAGGATTTGATAATCACCGATACAGAAGGCGTGAAAAAGATGTATAAGCTGTTGTCGTTCAACGACTTGACCCTCGAAGTAGAAGAAGCCGAGGCCAAGAAATACGGCAAATTGACAAAAATCATCTATCACGATGCCACAACATTGGAAATCAATAAATTAAAAGAAGTCAGACCATATATTAAATTTTAAAAATGGACACACTTAACTTAATCGACACCTTCTCCGAATTTAAGGAGTTCAAGAACATCGACCGCGAGGCCATGATGCACATCCTTAGCGACGTGTTCAAGGCTATGCTTGCAAAGAAATACGGCAGTGACGAGTATTTCGACATCATCGTCAACATCGACAAGGGCGACCTTGAGATATACCACAACCGCACTGTGGTTGAGGACGGCGCTGTCGAGGACGAGTTGGCAGAGATAGCATATTCCGACGCAATAAAAATCGAGCCGGACTTCGAAGTCGGTGACGACGTGGCGGAAGTCGTTGATATTCATAGCTTTGGCAGAAGAGAGATTTTGGCTATCCGTCAGAACCTCCAGACCAAGATCATGGAATACGAGAAGGAGAACATTTATCAGAAATATAAAGACAAAGTCGGTGAAATAGTGAACGCCGAGGTCTCACAGGCATGGCGCAAGGAGATCATCGCTGTTGACGAAGACGGCATCGAGCTCGTTTTACCTAAAGCAGAGCAGATTCCTGCCGACGTATATAAAAAAGGTGAGACAATCCGCGCTATCGTGAAAAGCGTTGAGAACAAGAACGGCACACCTGTCATCACTTTGTCAAGAACATCGGAGATTTTCCTGCAGCGTTTGTTCGAGCAGGAGGTTCCTGAGGTTTATGATGGCTTGATCACTATAAGAAAGATAGTGCGTGAGCCAGGTCAGAGAGCCAAGATCGCTGTTGAGTCGTACGACGACAGAATCGACCCGGTGGGCGCATGCGTCGGTATGAAGGGCTCGCGTATCCACGGCATCGTGAGAGAGCTCCGCAACGAGAACATCGACGTCATCAACTTCACGACAAAGCCAGAGCTGTTCATCAGCAGAGCCTTGAATCCTGCCAAGATCACATCCATCAACATCAACGAGGCAAAGAAACTCGCCGAGGTGTACATGGAGAACGACCAGGTGAGCCTCGCCATCGGCAAGGGCGGCTACAACATCAAGCTTGCAGGCAAACTCACAGGCTACGACATCGACGTTTACAGAAATTCTGACGAGGTCGACATGGAAGACGACGTCGACTTGAAGGAATTCAACGATGAAATCGAAGACTGGATCATCGACTCACTCCGCAGAATGGGTTGTGACACAGCAAAGAACGTCCTCGCCTATACTCCAGAGGAAGTGGCATCACGCGCTGACCTCGAGATCGAGACAGTGAACGAGGTGTTCAAGATTTTGAAGGCTGAATTTGCTGAGGATTAATGGAGAGACGCACGGCCGTGCGTCTTTACAAAACAATAAAAGATTTGAAAAACAATTATTTAAATTTAAAATTTTATGTCCGAAGAAGTTAAAAATATCAGATTATCAAAGGCTGCGAGAGAGTTTAACGTAGGTACCTCGACGATTGTGGAATTTCTTGCCAAGAAAGGCATGAGCATCGACCCGTCGCCGAACACCAAGCTCACACCGGAGCAATATGCTTTGGTTGTAAAAGAATATCAAGGCGAGAAAGAAGTGAAGAAAAATGCCGACCAGCTTGGAAACATAGCTTTCAAAGGCAAAACCATCACTGTTGAGACGACAGAGAAGCCTAAAGTTATTGAAGAGGAAGAGGAGATTGTCTCCATCAAATCCAACATTTTACCAAAGACTGAGGCGAAAGAGGAGAAAACGAAGGCTGAACAACCGAAGGAGGAGCATCCGAAGGTCGAAAAGCCCAAAGATGACAGCATAAAAGATGCCATCAAGTTGAATGTTGTTGGCAAGATTGACTTGGACGGCGGGAAGAAGGGTAACGGACAGCCCCATAACGCCGAGAAGAAGGAAGAGAA
The DNA here is from genome assembly GCA_902787095.1 of uncultured Bacteroidia bacterium. Taxonomy (GTDB): domain Bacteria; phylum Bacteroidota; class Bacteroidia; order Bacteroidales; family F082; genus Limimorpha. The sequence continues at coordinate 28,028 of CADAFC010000023.1, read as the reverse complement.
ACAGCATCCCAAACCGCAGCCAAAGGAAGAGAAGCCGGTTCAGCCAGAGAAGCAAAAACAGCAGGAGAAGACAGTACAGCCTGAGAAGGACGTGCAGCCTGAAAAAACGGCACAGCCTGTAAAAACTGAGCAACCTGAGAAAACTGAACAGCCCGAGAAGCAGGTGCAGACAGAAAAGTCACAGCCAGCGCAACAAGCTGCAAATACTGGCAATGACGACAACTTCATCCCCACCAAGTTCAAGAAACTAGAGGGACCTAAGATTGTCGACAAAATCGAGTTACCTGTCGAGCACAAAGGCAAAGGCAAGCCGCAGGCACCAGCAGCCGGCGACAAGAAGAAGAAACGCAAACGCATCGGCAATGGACCAGTCAATCCTAATGAGATAGCAGGTTCTGACAAGCCAAAAGACAAAGGCGGCAAGCCACAGCAAGGAGGCAAGCAGCAAGGTCAGGGCGGCAAGCCTGGCAAGGACGAGAAACGCTCGAAAGACCGCTTCAAGAAAGGCAAACAGCCCGTCATTGAAGAGAAACCTGAGCTTTCGGATGAAGAAATCAAGAAACAGATTAAGGAGACACTCGCAAGACTGGAGCCTATGGGCAAGTCGAAGACTTCGAAGCACCGTCGCGAGAAACGTCACAACATCCAGAACGAGCTTGAGGAGGAGAGAATGCACGAAATGGAGGAACAGAAAGTCCTCAAGGTCACGGAGTTCGTCACCGCCAACGAGTTGGCCACCCTGATGAACATCCCTGTGACCAAGGTCATTGCCACCTGCATGAGCCTCGGCATGTTCGTCAGCATCAACCAGCGTCTGGATGCTGAGATTTTACAAGTCGTGGCAGAGGAGTTCGGCTTCAAGGTCGAGTTCCAGAGCATGGACATCCATGAGGCCATTGCGGAAGCTGACGAGCCTGACAACCCTGAGGATCTCGTCCCAAGAGCCCCTGTCGTCACCGTCATGGGTCACGTCGACCATGGTAAGACCAAGCTGTTGGACTTCATCAGGAGCACCAACGTGGTGGCTGGCGAGGCCGGCGGCATCACACAGCATATCGGTGCTTACGAGGTGAAGACCAGCACAGGCAAGAAGATCACGTTCCTGGACACTCCTGGTCACGAGGCGTTCACAGCCATGCGTGCCCGTGGTGCCAAGATCACCGACGTCGCCATCATCGTCATCGCTGCTGATGACAACGTGATGCCGCAGACCGTCGAGGCTATCAACCACGCTCACGCCGCCAACGTGCCTATCGTTTTCGCTATCAACAAGATCGATAAGCCGACGGCTGACCCACAGAAGATATACCGTCAGCTTGCCGACATGAACATCCTCGTGGAGGAATGGGGCGGCAAGGTGCAGTCACAGGAGATATCGGCAAAACAAGGTATTGGTGTCGATGAGTTGCTCGAGAAGGTGCTTCTCGAAGCCGAGATGCTCGACCTCAAAGGCAACCCTAACAAACTCGCCAAAGGTACTGTCATCGAGTCGGCACTCGACAAAGGACGTGGCTACGTGGCTAAGATTCTTGTTCAGGAAGGCACATTACATGTCGGAGACATGGTGCTTGCAGGCACGACATACGGCAAGGTGAAGGCGATGTTCAACGAGCGCAACCAGGCATTGAAAGAGGCAGGACCTTCTACCCCATTGCTGTTGTTGGGTTTAAACGGCGCTCCACAGGCAGGCGACAACTTCAACGTGATGACCGACGAGCGCGAGGTGAAGACAATAGCCAACCGTCGTCAGCAGCTGCAGCGTGAGATGGGTATCCGCACCCAGAAACACATCACTTTGGATGAGATCGGACGCCGTATCGCCATCGGTGACTTCAAAGAGCTCAACATCATCGTCAAGGCCGACGTGGACGGCTCTGTGGAGGCATTGTCCGACTCATTGCTGAAGCTTTCGACAGAAGAGGTGCAGGTCAACATCATCCACAAGTCGGTTGGTGCAATCTCAGAGGCCGATATCATGTTGGCATCGGCATCCAACGCCATCATCGTGGGCTTCAATGTGCGTCCGACGATGCAGGCAAGAAAGATTGCAGAGCGTGAGCAGATCGATATCCGACTCTACTCCATCATCTACACCGCCATTGAGGAGATCAAATCAGCTATCGAAGGCATGTTAGCACCAGAGATTCAGGAGGTTGTGACATGCAACATCGAGATACGCGAGGTGTTCCACATCAGCAAGGTCGGAAATATCGCAGGATGTATGGTGCTCGACGGCAAGGTCAACCGCCAGACGAAGATTCGTCTCATCCGCGACGGCATCGTGGTGCACACAGGCACACTCGGATCACTGAAACGTTTCAAAGACGACGTGAAGGAGGTCTCCGCAGGTTTCGAATGCGGCTTGAACATCGAGAACTTCAACGACATCAAGGTCGGAGATATCATCGAGGGATATACCGAGAAAGAAGTCAGCAGGAAACTGTAGTTTAGAGTTTAAAGACATTTTTTAAAGTTAATAGTTAAGAGTGGAGTTTTCATGGCTTCACTCTTTTTATTTAAAAACTTTAATTTTTTGATTTTAATTACCAACTATTTTGTATATTTGCAGATTGAATTAATCATTTTTGAGATGAAAAAAATTGTTATTGCATTGATAATATTGGTGTCAGCAGGCGTTATGCAGGCAAAAAACCTTTTATCAGAAGGATTTGAATACGCCAATCATGACGACGAAACGCCTATGGGATGGATATGTGACGATGCCTCGTGGTTATGTGGATATCAGGACAAAGACCACAACCGCTCGCCGCATAACGGCTTATGGTATGCATACACCAACGCCAATGAATCATGGATGTTCATCCCGGTGTATTTCAGCACTCAGCTGCAATACAAGTTTTCATACTGGGCGGTATCGGATGGCAGCTATACCGTGGAGTTATGGGCAGGGACTCAGGCAAATGCCGACAGCATGGCACAGCTGTTTTTGAGCGAGACGGTAAACAGCACCAATTATGAGGTGTTTTCCAACTACATCACGACAGTCAACGACAACTATGATTATTTCGGCATTCATGCAATAGCCGACGACGACGCATATTTCCTTACCATCGACGATATTTGTATAAATTATATCATTCAATACGACTTCAGTGCCACGCCATACGAGACCGACACGATTTTACAGCCTGGCGCAAATATCACTTTTAACTGCAAAGTCATTAATGAAGGCTACGAGTCGATCACGATTTATATGTCAACGCACACCGAATATTTCACTGACGTGCATTTTTACGTCAATGGCGAGATGACCAACAGCTTCCCTATCGTTCAAGATGAGACCGTTGCCATTAGAGGCACCGCTACATTACGTCCTGATGTGGAGCCCGGCACCCTATGTTGGTTAGATGTGATGTTCGACATCGACTGCGGTTGCGCTACGGCGATGTACACCTACTGGGCGACCGTGGTGGCTGACGGCATTGAGGAAAACCTCACGAAAACATCTGTCTATCCCAACCCTTCGACAGGTAATGTGACTATAGAAGGCAGCGGGGTCATCACAGTCTTCAATATTGCAGGACAGGTCGTTTTAACGAAGGAAATCATTGAAAAAGAGATGATTACGCTTGACAAAGGCATCTATTTCATAAAGAAAAACGACTATGTCACAGAAAAGCTGATTATTCAATAGAATTGTATCAAATATTTCAATAATTGAATTTTAAATTTTTATACTATGTCAAAGGTTAAAAGAATAATTCTCATCGTTTTGGTCGCTTTAGGTTTAACATCATGCGACATTTTGAGCCAGATGTCACAAATGGCAACTTTTGCCAAATGCACTTTCGATTTCGACAGTGTAAACAGTGTTCAGATGCTTGGCGTAGACTTACGCAAAGGCATGACTAAGAGCGACTTAAATGTCGGTCAGCTGCTGCAGCTCACCAATGCCCTGATGTCAAAATCGTTGCCGGTGACATTCAACGTCAACCTTGATGTCAACAACCCAAATTCCACCGACGCTTCGATGACGAAGATGGATTACATATTGACTCTCAACGACAAACATGTCATCAGCACCACCTTGGACAACCAGATCAGAGTGCCTGCCAACTCAAGCAATGTGGTGACGATACCTGTAACCACCGACTTATTCCAGCTGTTCAGCGGTGAGTCGGCTGATGCCATTTTAAACTTAGCATTCAAGCTTGCTGGAGCCTCGAGCAACCCAGTCAATGTCGGCATCAAGGTGAAGCCATATATCACCGTCGGAGGACAGCAGCTTGCATATCCTGACTATATAACTATGAATAAAGTATTGCAATAGAATTACAATAATATTGCAATAATAAAATAATAACCATTTAACTTAAACTTAAAAATTATGAAAAAATTAGCTTTACTTATCATCGCCGTCATCATCGGCACTTATACCGCCGACGCGCAAATTGGCGGTCTTATTCAGAAAGCTGCCAAGAAAGCGCAGCAGAAAACAGAGGAAAAAATCATAGACAAGACCTCGGAAAAGGTTTCAGACGCCGTCACCGACCAGATTTCAGGAGAAGAGGCTAGCGAAGACCCCGCCTACGAGACAGACGAGAGTGCGCCTCTGACATACGAAGGTCTGATGCGTCAGATGCCACCATTGCCGTCAGCGCAGCAGATGGTCAGCTATAAAAAAGCCGAGTTGGGTGGACAAGGCCTCCGTCAGATTTCAAGTCCCGTAATGAAATTCCAGATGACAATCCTTGATTTATCTTCAAAAGCCTATACGATACCTGTTCAAGGAGCCGATTCGGCACAGATCGTGGAAGACGCATACAAATACGCCGAGATGTACACTGGTCTGTCGAAAGAAGAGATCGACATGCTCTCAAAGATGAGCGAAGAGGAGCAGGAGGCATATCTCGCCGAGCATTACCAAGAGGGACAGGCAGAAGCCGTTTTGCTCCAACAGGCGGCGGAAGTAGGCGAAGAACTCGAGCCTTTACAGCCAATTATTGACCAATGGTCGAGCTTTGACGACAGAATCGCCAATATCAACAAAGAAGCCGACGCCCAATGCAAGGCCATTTACGGGAAATACGAGCAGCAGCTGAAGAAAGCTGAAGGGAACGACGAGGCTCGTAACAAAATCCTTTTGAAATATTACGAAGAAGTGGCTCCTATCATTCACGATGCCATCATCAACTGCAACAAGATTCGTCTCGATGAGCAGTTGCCTGTCGCCATGGAGCTTGAGGAGCAGATAATCCCTATCCGTCAGAGGCATCCGAATGCCATAACAGCGCTCCTGAATTATCCACAACTCACTGCAATTCAATATTTTACAGAGACGCTGAGGGTGATGGATGTTCCTGAATATCCTGAAAGCAACGAATGAAAAAAATTGTTTTAGTATTATCGTTATTGTTCATACAGATGCTGTCGTTGGCGCAGAGTTTCACCGACAGCAATCTCCCTATTGTCATCATCGAGACTGACGGCGGCGTGCCCATTCCCGACGAGCCCAAGGTGTTGGGAAACATGAAGATCATATGGCATCAGGACGGGTCGCGCAACTACATGTCGGATATCGACAACCCTGAGTTTTTGAATTACGACGGACGTATCGGCATAGAACGTCGTGGCAGCTCTTCGCAGATGCCCGACAAGAAACCATACGGCTTTGAGACCCTGATGGACGATGACATCACCAACAACAATGTCAGTTTGCTCGGCATGCCCAAGGAGAACGACTGGATTCTCAATTCTTTGGCTTTCGACCAGACTGGAATGCGCGACTTTTTATCTTACGAGCTGTCAGAAAAACTTGGTCAATACGCGCCACGACGAGTTTATTGTGAAGTGGTGATAAACGGGCAGTACAACGGCCTGTACGTCTTCCTGGAGAAGATAAAAGCTGACGATGGGCGTGTGAATATCGAAAAAGACGGAGGTTACATCACCAAAGCCGACAAAACGACAGGCGACGACCCTGTTGCCTGGCGCATGATTGAGCATGGAAGCACTGGATGGTGGCCATCGTATGTCGACTTCATACATCATTATCCCAAGCCTGACGATATCACACCTGCCCAACACAACTACATAAAAAGTGTGTTTTTAGACCTTGACGAAAAAGCTACAGACCACAACACCTCGATAACAGACGGCATCCCGGCCATAATCGACATACCATCTTTTGTCGATTTCATGATGATTGCCGAGTTTGCATCAAATGTTGACGTTTATACTATCAGCACGTTTTTCCACAAAGACAGAAACGGGAAGCTGCGTGCAGGACCTGTGTGGGACTATAATTTAGCCTACGGTTACGACGAGTTCGGATACCGCAGCCGTTACGATGTGTGGCAGTTCAACAACCAAGACAACAACGGTCCGGAGTTTTTTAACGAGTTGTTCGAGACACCCGAGTTCCGCTGCTATTTCGCAAAACGATGGTTTGAGTTATCGTCAGAAGGCAACGTATTGGATTACAACGTATTATGCAGCCGCATTGACGAAATCGACGAATGGATAACCGAAGCCATTGGACGTGACAACATACGTTGGCATCAAATGTACCAGCACGACTATTATGTGGAAGACATGAAGGAATGGATTCTGGACAGAATCAATTGGTTAAACAACAATGTCGGTTCATATAACGACTGCAACGACATAGACTTGCCTCCGTTAGTGATATCGAGGATTCATTACCACCCTGCTGACCTTGACAGCATCAACGGCAACAGACTTGAGTTCATCCAGATCAACAACAACAGCGATGAAGATGTCGACTTGACAGGGCTTTATCTGCGTGAACTTGGGGTGACATAACTTGGGGTGACATACACCTTCCCTGCCGATTCACATCTAGCAGCCCGCGACTCACTCGTATTATGCTCAGACTCAGCGGCTTACGTTGATTTTTATCGTCATACCCCTTTCGGAGAATACGATAGAAAACTCTCAAATAAAGACGAGAACATTGTTCTTGCAGACGCTTGGGGTAATGTGATCGACGAAGTGCATTATTTCGACAGCGAGCCGTGGCCTACCGAACCTGATGGCTTAGGTCCTTATCTACAACTCATTGATTTAGATTCAGATAACAGTCTTCCAGAAAGCTGGACTGCCGCAATTTATTATGATAATTTAGAAGCTGTTTCGGACAACGATTTTTCGGTTTATCCGAATCCTTCAAACGACGTTTTGCATATCATTTCCGACAAGGAATTTACCACAGTTGAAATCATCGACCTTACAGGTAAAACAATTGTCAAAACGGCCGAAAACATGGTTGATGTTTCAAGTATTCCGAGTGGTCTTTATCTATTGAAAATCAACGACAAACACCGCACTTTCGTGAAAAAGGTTTCGGTGATTCACTAATTTATAATCCAAAATTCATTTTTCATCAAATTTATTTGCAAACTATTGATTATTTTTCATATCTTTGCAATTTTGAAGAATAGTGCATTTTAGGATTGTTTTATGATAACTTTCAAAGATAGGATAACTCTTAACGAAGTAGAAAGGGTCCTGTATTCAGGTGAAAATATCAGTGTTTCCGATGATTGGATGGCTCGCGTCGACGCTTGCTATCGTTTTTTAGAGAGATTTGCCGCCGAGAAGGTCATTTACGGCATCAACACAGGCTTTGGTCCGATGGCCCAATGGCGCGTCGATGACCAGTATCTCACTGATTTACAATACAATATCATTCGCAGCCATGCCACTGGTGCTGGCGAGCCTCTTGACGATGTCTACGTGAAGTCAGCTATGATTGCACGTCTGGGCACCGTGCTACAATGCCGTTCGGGTGTTCACACCGACGTGGCAGAACTCTTGATATCGTTCATCAACGAGGGCATCTATCCTTTCATCCCGATGCACGGCAGCGTTGGTGCGAGCGGCGACCTTGTTCAGCTGGCACATATCGCGCTCTGTCTCATCGGCGAGGGCGAGGTGCATTACAAAGGCGAATGGCGTAAGTCGGCCGACGTGATGAGACAACTCGGACTCACCCCTCTGAAGATGCACATCCGCGAGGGCTTGAGCATCACCAACGGGACATCTGTGATGACAGGCATCAGCGTGGTGAACCAGCTACATGCGGAGACTCTGCTCGACTGGGCCACTTTGGCAGCTGTCTGGATGAATGAGATTGCGGCTTCGTTTGACGATTACATGTCGGAAGGCGAGAACAGCTGCCGTCGTCACGAAGGCCAGCAGGTGATAGCACGTCGTCTGCGCGAGCTCTCGGAAGGCTCACAGTGCCTGAAGAAACGCGCACATGAGCTGTACGACTACGGACATTCCGACGTAAAGGTGTTTGAACATAAAGTACAGGCATATTACTCGCTCCGCTGCACACCGCAGATCCTCGGTCCTATCTACGACACCTTGCAAAATGCACGCAATATCATCGAAGACGAGCTTAATTCGGCATGCGACAACCCTATCGTCGACCCGGAATCACAATACGTTTACCATGGCGGAAACTTCCACGGCGACTATATCTCGCTTGAGGAAGACAAGGTCAAGATCGCGCTCGTACGCCTCTGCATGACGGCGGAACGGCAGCTCAACTACCTATTCCACGACCGCATCAACGGCATCTTGCCGCCGTTCCTCAACCTCGGGACGCTCGGCCTGAACTACGGGATGCAGGCCTGCCAGTTCACCGCCACCTCGACAACAGCTGAGTGTCAGACACTCGCGATGCCGAACTATGTACACAGCATCCCGAACAACAACGACAACCAGGACATCGTGAGCATGGGCACCAACACCGCCTTGATATGCAAACAGGTGGTAGAGAACTGTTTCCAGGTGATGGCGATACAATACATCGCGCTGGCACAGGCGACAGACTGCCTGAAGATCACTGACAAGCTCTCCCCTGCCTCACGTAAGGTTTACGACAATATCCGTGCGATGGTGCCGCTCTTCATCGAAGACACGCCGTTCTACAAAGACATCGCGAACGTTGAAAACTATTTGAAAACAAACAAATTGAATCTGAAATAATGAAATACGCTCTCATCACCGGTGCCTCACGCGGCTTGGGCAAGGCGGTAGCCTTGCGGCTCGCCAAAGACGGCTTTGCGGTGATTATCAATTATCAGTCGAACAAGGAGGCTGCGGAAGACACCCTCAGTCAGGTGCAGGAACTCGGCGGCTTTGGCGAGCTCATGCCTTTCGACGTGTCGGATCCTAAAGCCATTGAGGAGGCTCTCGAGGCATGGCAAGCCGCGCATCCGGATGATTATATTTCCGTCTTGGTCAACAACGCCGGAATCCGTAAAGACAACCTCATGGTTTTCATGCAGGATGAGGAATGGAACAAAGTCCTCGACACCACCCTGAACGGTTTCTTCTACATAACCCGCCGTCTGCTGAAAGAAATGATGATGCACCGCAACGGACGCGTCATCAACATGGCGTCGCTGTCAGGAATCAAAGGACTTCCGGGACAAGCCAACTACTCGGCTGCGAAGGCGGCGCTCATCGGAGCGACGAAGGCACTGGCACAAGAAGTGGCAGCACGCAAAGTCACCGTCAACGCCATAGCGCCAGGCTTCATCGCAACAGATATGACCAAGGAACTCAACGAGGACGAGCTGAAAAAGCTCATCCCGATGGGACGCTTCGGAAAACCCGAAGAAGTCGCAAGCCTGGTGTCGTTCTTGGCATCCGACGAGGCAGCGTATATCACAGGTCAGGCAATCTCCATCAACGGAGGATTGTACACTTAATTCATTAAGAATAAATTAGTTATGGCAAGAAGAGTAGTCATCACCGGCATGGGCATCTGGTCATGTCTGGGAAAGAATAAGGAAGAAGTCAGCATGGCGTTGCGCGAGGGCAAGTCGGGCATCGGCATCGACCCACAGCGTATAGAATACGGCTATCGCTCGCCTCTCACCGGCATCGTGGAGAAGCCACAGCTGAAAGGCAAGCTCGACCGCAAGCTCCGCATGTACCTCGCCGAAGAGGGTGAATACGCGTACATGGCGACAGTAGAGGCTTTCGAGCAGGCAAAAATCACTGAAGAATACCTGTTGAACAACGAGATAGGCGTGCTTTTCGGCAACGACTCATCGGCAAAAGCCGTCATCGAGTCACATGAGATAGCCTTAGAGAAGAAAGACACCACCCTTATCGGCTCGTCAGCTATTTTCCAGTCGATGAACTCCACCGTGACGATGAACCTCTCGACCATCTTCCACCTCAAAGGCATCAACATGACTATCAGCGCAGCCTGCGCAAGTGGCTCACACTCAACAGGTTTGGGTGCCTTGTTAATCAAAAACGGCTTACAGGACATTGTGCTTTGTGGCGGTGCCCAGGAGACCAACTACCTCTCGATGGGCAGCTTCGACGGCATCAGCGCGTTCTCGACAAGAGTCGACGAGCCGACAAAAGCATCGCGTCCATTCGACAAAGACCGTGACGGTCTCGTGCCAAGCGGCGGTGCTGCGGCATTGGTGCTTGAAGACTACGACCACGCAGTGGCTCGCGGTGCGACGATACTTGCTGAAGTATGCGGCTACGGCTTCTCATCAAACGGCGAGAGCCATATCTCACAACCCAGCGAAGACGGCTGTTTCCGCGCCATGACACGCGCCATGAAAGAAGCCGGCGTAGAAGCTAAAGATATCGACTACGTCAACGCTCACGCCACCTCGACACCACAAGGCGACATGTTTGAGGCGATGGCATTAAAACGGCTCTTCGGTGAAACCAAGACGCCTATTTCATCAACGAAATCAATGACCGGCCACGAGTGTTGGATGGCTGGCGCAAGCGAAATCGTCTATTCCATCCTCATGATGAAAGGCAAATTCATCGCGCCAAACATCAACTTCGAGAATCCTGATGAGTATTCCGAAGGCTTGAACATCGTCAACAAGACCACAAATAAGGAATTAGAGACTATACTATCCAACTCATTCGGCTTCGGCGGAACGAATAGTGCATTGATAATCAAGAAAATACATTAAAAATGAAATTGTTTCCAAGCCTCGAGAAGGCATACACGAAAGAGCATAAACGCGCTGGTGAAGCCCAGGAGATGGCGTATTTCATTGCTTTCGGGCCTATAATGTTTCAGGTTGGAAGACTGATGATAAAATTCGGCATCCTCGACATGCTCCGCGACAGCGAAAATGGCATGACGATGGCTGAGATAGCGGCAAAGACTGGCCTTTCCGACTACGCAGTGAAAGTCTTGATGGAAGGCTCGCTATGTATCGGTTTGGTGATCTTGGATAAAGACACCGACCGTTTCACCATATCGAAGACCGGTTTCTTCCTCCTCACCGACCCTTCCATTCGCGTGAACATCGACTTCAATCACGATGTGAACTACGAGGGCTGGTTTAAGCTTGAAGAGGCACTGAAAGAAGGAAAGCCTGCAGGTTTGGAGCATTTCGGCGACTGGCCGACAATCTATGAAGGCCTCTCGCAGTTGCCTGAACAAGTGCAGAAGAGCTGGTTTGGCTTCGACCATTTCTATTCCGACCACTCATTCGACCAGGCATTGCAAATCGTGTTCTGTAACAAGCCGAAGACCTTGCTCGATGTGGGCGGAAACACAGGCCGTTGGGCACTTCGCTGCGTCGATTTCGACGAAAATGTAAACGTCACAATCATGGATCTGCCGCAACAGCTCGAGATGATGAGGAGCTTCACCAAAGGAAAGAAAGGCTTCGAACGCATCGACGGCTATGGAATAAACTTACTTGATGATAATCAGCAGTTTCCAACAAACAAGCATTACGACATCATCTGGATGAGCCAGTTTTTGGATTGTTTCGGCGAAGACGAGATTCTGAGCATCGTTTCAAGAGCCTCGAAAATCATGGACAAAGACAGCCGTCTGTGCATCATGGAGACGTTCTGGGACCGCCAAATCTACCCTGCCGCAGCATTCGCAATGACAATGACATCGTTGTATTTCACAGCTTTAGCCAATGGAAACAGCAAGATGTACCATTCAGATGATATGGAACGCATTGTAAAAAAAGCAGGGTTGGAAGTCGAGACCATACACGACGGATTGGGACACGGGCACAGCATCATGGTTTGCAAGAAAGTTTAGAGTGTAAAGTGTATAGTTTAGAGTAGTTTTAAAGTTTTAAGTTGAAAGTTAAAAGTTTATTTTATATGAATAGAGAAGAAATAGAAGCAAAGGTTAAAGAGTTCATGATTGAAGATCTTGAACTTGACGAAGAAAAGATCAAGCCGGAGGCACGTCTGAAGGAAGACATCGGCATCGACAGCCTCGATTTTGTCGACATCGTGGTCATCGTCGAGCGCAAATTCGGTTTCAAGATCAAGACCGAAGAGATGGCCAACGTCAAGACATTCAAGGATTTCTGCGACTATATCGAGAGGAAGACAGCCTAAGGGATGGCTAATACTCTGCAACATAACGAATGGTCGGGCAAGACTGACGGACAGCCTTGGATGCAGCGTTCGCTCATCGTCATGTTCCGTGTGCTGCCACTATGGCTGCCCTACGGCGTGATGGCTCTGGTGGTGCCTTTCTATATGATTTTCAATGGGAAAGGCCGCAAAGCGATGTGTCAGTTTTTCAGAAAACGACTCGGCTACGGTCCTTGGAAGTCGTTTTGGAAAGTCTATGCCAACCATTTCCGTTTCGGTCAGGTCATTTTAGACCGTTTCGGAGTGTATGCAGGCAAAAAATACCGCTTCATCTCTGAGGGTCAGGAACTTATGGACGAATTGGAGACACATCCAGAGGGATTTGTCAACTTGAGCAGTCATGTCGGAAACTATGAGATCGCCGGTTATTCATTAAAGCCTAAGTCTAAGAGGTTCAACGCATTAGTATATGCTGGTGAGACTGCCACTGTGATGGAAAACCGTCAAAGGCTGCTGTCGCAAAACAACATGAGACTGATTTTGGTGAAGGAAGACATGTCGCATCTGTTTGAGCTCAACGCTGCCATCGATAACGGTGAGATTGTGAGCATGCCTGCTGACAGAATCTTCGGCTCGCAGAAAGCTGCGGAATGCCAGTTTTTCGGTGAGAAAGCGAGATTTCCGTTAGGGGCGTTTGCCTTGGCAGCCCAGAAAAACGTGTCGGTGTTGACGGTCTTCGTGATGAAAGAAGGTTACAAGAGCTATCATGCGTATGTCCGTGAGATTAAATGCGACAGAGAAGCCAATATACGCACACAGATGTCTCAGCTGGCGCAAAGTTTTGCTTCTAATCTCGAGGATATAGTGAGGAAATACCCGACGCAATGGTTTAACTATTTTGACTTCTGGAAGCAATGAGAGAGATAAAAGACATAACGTTAAACGAGCTGCTGCCACAACGACCACCCTTTGTGATGATTGACAGGCTGTTGTCGAGCGACGCAGTGTATTCGGTGACGGAGCTGGAAGTCAGGGATGACAACATTTTCGTTGAGGATGAACGACTTACAGCTTCCGGACTGATTGAAAACATTGCTCAGACATGTGCCGCACGCATCGGATACATCAACCTCAACAACGGTAGCACGGTAAAAATCGGCGTCATTGGCTCGATAAGCAATCTGACTGTGACGAGAACACCCAAAGTCGGGGAACGACTGACGACGACGATACAGCTGCTTGAAGAGGTGTTCAACGTGACGATGGTGCACGCCTCTATCATGATAGGAGATGAAGAAATTGTAAGCGCAAACATGAAGATAGCCTTGACGGATATCGACTCAAAAGATTGATTATCATGGAGAAAGAAAAGATATTATCGGTTACGAAGCCATTTGACATACGTTTCAGCGAGGTCGACTCTATGGGTGTGGTGTGGCATGGGCATTATGCCATGTATTTTGAGGATGCGCGTGAAGAGTTTGGCAAGAAATACCATCTCGAATATCTTTTCATGTACGACCAAGGGTTTTTTGAGCCCCTCGTCGAGCTCACATTCAAATACAAGAAACCGTTGATTTACGGCATGAAACCTGAGATAACGGTAACCTACCGCCCTACCGAGGCCGCCAAGATAGTGTTCGACTACGAGATTCGTGACACGGCGACTGGCAAGGTCTACGTGACAGGCCACTCAGTGCAGGTCTTCATGGACAAAACCAACTATCAGATGGTGCTTTACAGCCCTGATTTTTATGAGGAATGGAAGAAAAAATGGGAGGTAAACGTATGATTGTCAAGGTGTCGGACAATATCATCTCGCCACTTGGCACCACCTCGGCAGAGAATTACGCCAAGGTGAAAGCCGACATATCCGCACTGCGACGCTACGACGGTCTTTGGGGACTTCCAGAGCCGTTTTTCGCCTCACTTTTAGATAGAGATGCCTACGCCGATGATAGACATACTATAGACGAGAAAATCGTAATCGATTCAATATCAAAGTCTTTAGAAAGGACAGAGATAGACACGACATGGACAAAGGTGCTTTTCATCATCTCCACTACCAAAGGCAATGTGTTTCTGCTCGACGAACGTGAAAACGGTTATCCGAAGGAGCGTGTACGTCTCGGCATGATGGCGCGCGAGGTGACAAAACACTTTGGCAACCCCAACGAGCCTATAGTGGTGTCAAATGCTTGTATCTCAGGCGTTTGTGCACAGATAGAAGCCATGCGTTACCTCGAAAGCGGTGAATATGATTACGTCATTGTTTGTGGCGTGGATGTGCAGTCGGCGTTCATCGTGTCTGGTTTTCAATCGTTTAAGGCACTGTCGCAGGAGGCATGTAAGCCTTTCGACGCACACCGATGCGGCCTGAATCTTGGCGACGCAGCTGCCACCATTATTTACACAAGAAAAGACAAAGTCGATGATAATGAATGGGTTGCATGCAGGGGTGCTATCAGAAACGACGCCAACCATATCAGTGGTCCGTCGCGTGTGGGTGAAGGTAGCTTCAGGGCTTTAAGGGTGGCACTCGGCGACCTCGACCCATCGGAGTTGGCGTTTATCAATGCACATGGAACAGCGACACCCTACAACGACGAGATGGAGTCGATAGCCATCGAACGTGCAGGATTAGCTGGCATACCAGTCAACTCCCTGAAAGGATATTACGGACATACCATGGGAGCCGCAGGCGTGCTTGAGACCATCATCTCGATGCAAGCCGTCGATGACCATAACATATTGGCAACCAGAGGGTTCGACACCTTAGGTGTGACGCATAGTCTGGATGTCACAAACCATAACAGATACACCGAAAAACATGCTTTCATCAAGCTTTTATCGGGTTTCGGCGGCTGCAACGCGGCACTGCTCATGGCGAAAGGAGGTCTCCAATGATAAAACATCAGGTTTACATATCGCCAAACGAGGTCAAAGTCGATGGTAAAACACTGACACACAACGAGAAAGGCTCGGCTTTGCTTACTGAGCTTTATCGCAATAACATAGGAGATTATCCGAAGTTTTTCAAAATGGATACTTTGAGCAAATTAGGATTCATAGCTTCGGAACTCCTTTTAAATGCTGAAGGAGACAGAGTTTTTGAGCCTCGTGAGGACCGTGCCGTCATCTTCTTTAACAGAAACGCCTCGTTGCAGGCCGACACTCATTACCAGTCTACGATACAAAATCCGGAGAATTACTTCCCGAGTCCGGCGGCTTTCGTCTACACCTTACCGAACATCGTGACAGGCGAAATAGCCATACGGAACAAGTATTTCGGAGAGACATCGTTCATGGTTATTGACGATTTTGATGAAAAAATCATAATGAAAAACCTCGAAAACGCGTTTCAGGACCCCATCACGAAAAGCATCATCGGCGGATGGGTCGACTGCAGCGATGAAGAACATTTCGAGGCACACATATTTTTAATGGAAAAAGATAATTGAATTTTAAATTTTGAATTTTAAATTTTTAAATAAAAAATATGGACGAATTGATTTACAAACTGAAACAGCAGATTATCGAGGCTTTGAATCTCGAGGACATGAAACCGGAAGACATCGACGATAACGCATCATTGTTTGGCGAAGGCCTCGGCCTCGACAGCATTGACGCTCTTGAGCTTATCGTAATGATGGAGAAAAACTACGGCATCAAGCTGCAGGACCCGGCACAGGGCAAGGAGATATTTAAGTCGGTGGCTGTTATGGCTGATTTCATTGCAAAGAACAGGACAAAATAAATGGCCATTCCTATTTTGATAACAGGTTGTGGCGTCGTCTCGGCTATCGGGCGTAACAAGGCGGAAACGTTGGATGCCTTGCTGAATAACCGTTCGGGCGTGGGACCGCTTGTCTACCTCAAGACAGAACACAAGGAGTTTCCTGTCGGCGAGGTCAAGATGAGCGACGAGGAGATGCGTAAACACCTGAATATCAACGATAAAGCTATTACAACACGCACTGCCTTGATGGGCATGATGGCGTTGGACGAGGCACTGAAAGACGCCTGTCTCACCCCCGACATGCTTCCTGAGGTGGGATTTATCTCGGGCACGACAGTAGGCGGCATGGATATGAGCGAGCAGTTTTACCTTGACTACGTCAACAACGAGAAACACAAGGAATACATAGCTGTTCATGACTGTGGCAGCTGCTCCGAGATGACTGCAGAGCACTTCGGCAGTTTCGCTTTCATCACGACATTGTCGACGGCATGTTCATCGGCAGCCAACGCTATCATATTGGGTGCCAACATGTTACGTCGTGGCGAGGCCAACATAGTGGTGGTTGGAGGCAGCGAATGCATCACCAAGTTCCATCTCAACGGCTTCAACTCGCTGATGATATTGGACACCAAGCCATGTCGCCCGTTCGACGCGACAAGAGCAGGCTTGAACCTCGGCGAGGGCGCGGCATACCTCGTTTTGGAGACTGAAGAGAGTGCAAAACGCCGCGGTGTGAAGGCTCAAGCGATATTGTCGGGTTACGGCAATGCCTGCGACGCCTTCCATCAGACAGCATCGTCACCCGACGGCGAAGGAGCTTACAGGGCGATGAAAGAAGCACTGGAACTCGCTGATATTCAACCAGATGAGATTGACTACATCAACGCACACGGGACAGGGACACCCAACAACGACTTGAGTGAAAGCCATGCCGTGATGCGGCTTTTCGGAGACAATATACCTCCGATGTCATCGACAAAACCGTTTACAGGTCACACGACAAGCGCTTCCGGCTCGATTGAAGCAGTGTTCTGCATCCTGGCATTGCAGCATGGTTTTGTGCCAGCCAATCTGAACTGGTCGCAGCCCATGGACGATGGCATAGCACCTGTATATCAATCAGTTAAGAAAGAGCTAAAGCATGTTTTATGCAACGCTTTCGGCTTCGGCGGCAACGACTCTTCGTTATTGATTTCACGAGTTGCGGAGCCTGTTTCTGAACCTGTCAAAGGAGGCGAAGGGATTGTTCCAAGTATCAGTGCTTCGACGAGCCCAGCAACAATATATGTGCTTTCAGCGCAACAAATCTCGATTCAGCAGCCACTTTGCGAGGATTGGATGACGAAACCTGTTGAGTATCAGACATCTTTCAACCGTTCTATAGACCCGAGTTTCAAGGAGTACGTCTCCCCTATTGAGGCACGACGCATGGGTAAGATTCTGAAACGCGCTCTCGCCACTTCCAAAGAAGCCATCAAAGCATCCGGATTGGAGAGTATTGACGCCATCATAACTGGAACGGGCTACGGATGTATTGAAAACACCGAGGTTTTCCTCAACGCGCTATCAAAGGAAGGCGAACAGATGCTCAGTCCTACATCCTTCATGCAGTCGACACACAACACTATCAGCTCGCTGGTGGCGATACAGCTGAAAAACCACGGCTACAACGTCACTTACGCACACAAAGGCATTTCATTCGACAGCGCAGTGCAGGATGCCATGCTTCAGATGCAGCTCGGAAAGATAAACTCAGCCCTCGTCGGCGGTCATGATGAGATGACTGAGACGTTTTACAACATCTTGAAAAAAGGCAGTGTGATGGGTCAGGACGAGGAGATGTGCGGCGAGGCGGCAATGTCGGTGGTTCTGAGTACCGAGAAACGGGATTCTCTATGTAAATTGGTGAATTTCAAGATGTTACACAAGCCATCAATGGACACGTTGAAAGCCGTCGCGAAAGATTTTCAAGCTGATTACGTTCTAACAGGCATTAGTGGGAACCACAAGAGCGACGAGGCTTATCTGAATGAGTGTAAAGATCTGTTTGGCAACTCTATTTTATTGAAATACAAGCACTTATTTGGCGAGAGCTTCACTTCATCGGGCATCGGGATGTATGTGGCAGCGCATTGTCTCAAAGCTGGCAATATTCCTGCTCATCTATTCGTTAATAAAGACGAAACAAAAGGCAAAAAACCGCATAAGATATTGATTTTCAATCATACTGACGGCAATAACTATTCATTAACACTATTGGAGGCCTAATTATGTGGAGACTGATCGGACTTGTATCTTTACAGACGTTTTTCCTTGCTGGAGGTCAGGTTTTTCTGAAGCTTGCGATGGAGAAACTCCCCAAATTTGAGTGGACTTGGGCATATTTCAAAGCCGTTTTGGTCGACTGGTGGCTGCTCGCATGTGGCATCAGCTTCGGTTTTGCGACGGTTTTGTGGCTCTACATCCTCAAAAAGTTTCCGTTCAGCCAGGCCTATCCCCTCACCAGCCTATCGTTTGTGTTCGGAATGCTCGCCGCATGGCTCGTTTTCGGCGAAGCGGTGCCGTTCACACGTTGGATAGGCTTGATTTTAGTAGTTGCAGGTTGTTTTTTAATTATGAAATAATATGAAAAAGTTTTATCTCATTGTCACTCTGATACTTTCAAGCATCTTTAGCTTTGCGCAAAGTCAAGACGAGGTGATTACCATGATTACGCAAAAAGCATCGTCGATGAAAGAATTCAAAAGTGTTTTTGTTCAAGAAAAAACCTCGTATCTGTTAGCAAAACCAGCCGTTTCCGAAGGTGAAATGGAGTATATAGCGAATACGCAGAATCTTAGCTGGATCTACACAAAACCTAATCATTTAGAGCTTCATTTTGACAATGATGTCATAAGAAAAGTGACCGATGAAGGCGAAGAGATTCTCGACGCGAAAAAAGACAGGATGTATTATGGCATGATGAACGTTATCATGGGGTGCGCTACAGGCAATATCTTGTTCGACAAATCGATGTTTAAAATTGATATTCAAGAAGATGGCACCTACTGGAAAGTTGAGATGACACCCAAGAAACGCGACATGAAGCGCATGTTCAGCAAGCTTACCTTTTTCTTCGGATTAGACGACAAAATCATCGATAGAGTAGAGTTTACTGAGGTTTCCGGTGACACCACCATGATACTGTTTTACAATAAAGTCTGCCTTTGGGAGGATTGACCATGAAACTGACTGACGATTTCTTCACTTTTGAGGCTTTTCGCGAGAATGAAAACGGCTTTGAGGCAGATCTGCTAACCAATCCATCGCACTTCATCTACAAGGCGCATTTTCCAGAAAACCCAATAACACCTGGCGTTTGCATCATTCAGACTGCCGGAGAATTGCTTGAGCAGAAACTCAACCGCAAACTCTTTCTGAAGACTGTGAAAAACGTCAAATTTCTGTCAGTCATCATCCCTGAAAAAGGAAAAAAGATAAAATACAGCTTTTCAAATATCGTCGAGGATGAAAACGGCTGCAAGTCTCAAGTGGTCGTCAGCGACGATACTACTGCTTATGCAAAAATCTCATTGATTTTCAGTTATGTACGACTCTAAGACATCAAGAATCTGCGTGGTGATGCCGACTTACAACAACGACGGCACATTGCGTGACGTTGTGGAACGCGTTATGCAGTTCTGCAATGATGTCATTGTCGTAAACGACGGATGCACAGACACTTCCGCCGATATTTTAGCGTCGTTTGGGGATAAAATCACGGTTGTCGCTTATGGCAAAAATCGCGGCAAAGGCTATGCTTTGAAAAAAGGTTTAGAGAAAGCCAAGGCGCTCGGCTTTGGTTTTGCTATAACAATCGACTCCGACGGGCAACATTATCCTGAAGATATTTCTTTGTTTATCAATGCGTTGAAACAGCATCCGGATGCTTTAATCATTGGAAGTCGCAACCTCAACGAGGAGAATATGCCAGGTAAAAACACTTTCGCGAACAAGTTTTCAAACTTCTGGTTCAAGATTCAGACGGGGGTCAAGCTGCCCGACACGCAGACTGGATATCGTCTTTATCCCCTGAATAATCTGCCAAATCTGAATCTTTTGACATCACGATACGAGGCAGAACTTGAACTGTTGGTTGGCGCCGCTTGGCGAGGTGTCGATTTGATACCTATTAAGATTAATGTGTTTTATCCGAAAGCAGAAGAACGCGTCACACACTTTCGCCCATTTTGGGACTTCTTCAGAATCAGCGTGTTAAACACGTTTTTGTGCATTATGGCGGTGTTTTATGGGTTGCCTTCAAGACTAATCAGAAGAGCGAGGAGGCAACATGACTAAGTTTTTCCTAAAAATATACGATTACCTGTCGAAAAGAAAGGCTTTCTCAGCAGTTATCTTACTGATAATCATTGCCTTATGCGTCTTTTCGGCATTAAGGTTGGACTATAAGGAAAACATCGCCGACTTTTTGCCTTCCGACCCAGAAAAGGAGCGTTACACCTCGGTTTACGACGATTTGAGCAACCAAGGACAGATAACGGTCATCTTTTCGGGCAACGACATGGACGATATTATTGACGCCATGGATGATTTTGAATCCAATTGGCAAAAACTTGATACAGCATTATTAGTCAACGACTTACGCTGTAAAATCGACGATGGTTTGGTATTCAATGCCATCGATTTCATCAGGGAAAACCAGCCTTTGTTTTTGACTGACGATGATTATCGGCGCATGGATTCGTTGCTTGCCGGGCCTGATTACGTTGCCACCTGCATGGCAAACATCAAGCGGATATTGGCATTCCCGACTGCAAGTTTTGTGGTGGAAGGCATACAGGCCGACCCGCTGAATCTATATTCGCCTACGCTTCAAAGACTTAATGCTCTGAATGCCACTGAAGGCTATCGCATTGAAGATGATTATCTTTTCAATGAAGCCGGCGACAAAGCTTTTGCGTTCTTCTCCTCCCCTTTCTCGGGAAATGACACCAAAAACAATGCTGTTTTAGTCACTTTGATGGATAATGTCATCAAAAGGACGTCAGAGTGCCATCAAAACGTGAAGATTTCTGCTGTAGGAGCACCTACAATAGCTGTCACTAACGCTCAACAAGTCAAAAAAGACAGTTTCTTGTCTATCTCGCTTGCTATAGTGTTTATTTTCAGCATCTTGATGTTTACAATGGCTCGCAAACGCAACCTTATGTGGCTGGGCATCTCCATCCTCTTCGGCTGGATTTTCGCCTTGGCTGTGATAGCGTTGTTCAAGACCAGCATCTCCATCATCGTTGTTGGTATAGGCTCAGTGATTGTTGGCATTGCCGTGAATTACCCACTGCATTATCTCGACCACATAAAACAGGAGCCGAACAAACGCGAAGCGTTGAAAGACGTGATACAGCCTCTCGTCATCGGCAACATCACCACGGTGGCGGCATTTGCCTGTCTCATCTTCGTGAAAGCTGAGGCAATGCACGACTTGGGACTTTTCGGTGCCCTGATGCTTGTTGGCACAATCCTTTTCGTGATGGTGTTTCTGCCTCTGTTTGCCGTTTCACCTAAGAAGACTCACAAACTTTTCGTCGACAATGGCAAGGAACCATCCGAAAAATGGAGAACAATCAAGCTTTACGCTTTCTGGCCTTTGGTAGCTATCACATTGATACTCAGCTATTTCAGTCAAAACACATCGTTCGATTCCGACTTGCACAACATCAACTACATGACTGAGCAGCAGAAAGAAGATCTGGCTGTTTTGAGTGAGTCGCTGATTAATGAAGGCGAGACGGATCTGGTTTATGTGGTTTCGGAAGGAGCTGACATACAAAAAGCTTTGAAAAACAACGAAGAGATAATGAGGCTCTCAGATAATTTAGAGAACTCACAATGCTCTATATCAGGTCCATACGGCCTGCTTCCTTCTATTGAAAAACAGCAACATTCGCTTGAAAAATGGGCTGATTTCTGGGAGAGACACGCTGAAATAGCAGAAACCGTAGAAACAGAAGCCCTAAAAGTCGGATTTACAGCTAATGCCTTTGCAACTTTCACGCAAAATATTGAAAAACAATATATTACAAAGTCGGCAGACGAGATGGGAGCCTTGGCGGAGTTGTGCAAGGCTTACACTATACAACATGACACTTTGACGAGAATAGTGAACTTTGTTCGGGTGCCGGTCGATGAGGTGGAATCAGTGAAACGACAGATAAGGGATATGATTGGCCCTTCGGCAAGTTCCGGAGCCTTGTATGCGTTCAGTATCAGCGATGTGGGCAGTAACCTTGTGAATGCGCTATCTGATGACTTCGACTACATTCTGTACGTCTGCAGCATTGTGGTTTTCTTCTTCCTCTGTTTGTCGTTTGGCCGCTTGGAGCTGTCACTTTTAGCGTTCCTGCCACTCTCCGTCGGATGGGCTTGGATATTGGGAATCATGGACTTAACCGGCTTGCAGTTCAACATTGTAAACATAATCTTGGCGACGTTCATCTTCGGTCAGGGCGACGACTACACCATATTTATCACTGAAGGCTTGCTTTACGAGTACGCTTACGGCAAAAAAATGCTGAAAAACTACCGCAACAGCGTGATTCTGTCAGGAATTCTGATGTTCATCGGCATCGGAACGCTCATTTTCGCCAAACATCCGGCAATGAAATCACTTGCTGAAGTGGCAATCATCGGCATGGCGACGGTAGTTTTCATGGCGTGTTACATCCCACCTATCGTTTTCGGCTGGCTCACCAAGAAAAAAGGCCAGCTTCGCGAGGTGCCTCTGACACTGAAACGCATCATCTACACCATAATGATGCTGATTGTCTTCTTCATCGCGGCATTCGTCATAGTCACTCCTTTGACGTTGATTTACATTGTGTTATGGCCTCGCACTAAGAACAAACGCTATCGTTATCACCAGATGATATGCGGTTTCATGCGACTTGCATTGAAGCTGTTGCCTGGCGTCAAATACCATCTTGAAAACAAGTATGGCGAGACCTTCGAAAAACCATCTGTCATCATCGCGAACCACCAGTCGCATCTGGACTTATTGTATGTCATGATGTTACATCCGAAAGTGGTGCTTTTGACCACCGACTGGGTGTGGCGTAACCCTATTTACGGTGTCATAATCCGTTTTGCGGAGTTTTATCCTGTCTCTGACGGCTACGACAAGAATGTTGAACGCTTGCAAAGCCTTGTAAAACGTGGCTATTCCGTCGTCGTTTTCCCGGAAGGCACACGCTCGGTGACAGGCGAAATCATCCGTTTCCACAAAGGCGCCTTCCAGTTGGCACAGGCGTTGAATATCGACATTTTGCCAATCTTCATCCATGGCGTTCATGACGTGATGCCAAAGAACGACTTCGTGCTTCGAGAAGGCCAGATTCATGTTGAAATTGGGAAACGCATGCCTTCCGAAGAGGTGAAAAACATGGAGACACGCGCTCTGACATCGTATTATCACGAGTTCTATATCACTCATTATGAAGAACTTAGAAAAATATACGAGGACACGGAATACGTTTTGCCTTACGTCAGATACAAATACATTTACAAAGGCAACGAGGTGGAACGTGCTGTCAGAGCCAATCTGAAGAAGATAAAAGCACACGCAAAAGAGATTAACGCATTGAATTACAATAAGATAATCATCACAAACAGCGGTTACGGAGAGCTGGCGTGGGTGTTTGCAATGGTGCATCACGAGACCATAGTTTACGCTTTCGAGGCCGACGAGGATAAATACCTTATCGCCTCGCATTGTACCAATATCCCCGACAATTTGTGCTTTGTAAAAGACGAAAAATACTTGCCAAAATACGAATATATACTTGATTATCAATCGTTTATAAGATGAAAAAATGCATCATCATAGGAAGCGGATTGGGTGGCTTGTCAACAGGTGTCATCTTAGCCAAAAACGGCTATGACGTGACTGTTTTGGAGCAGGCCAATCAAATTGGAGGTTGCCTGCAATGCTTCCAACGTGATGGTGCGAAGTTCGAGACCGGCATGCATTTCATCGGCAGTCTTGACGACGGGCAGATACTCTCGAACTACCTTAACTATTTGGAAATCAAAGACAAAATCATTGTCAACAGCCTCGACAAAGATTCTTACGACATCGTTTGCTTGAATGGCGAGAGATTTGCCTTTCCGAATGGTCGGGAGGCTTTCATAGAGCATTTTTCGGAGCGTTTCCCAAATCAAAGAAAAAACCTGGAGCGTTACTGCGAGCTTGTGAGTGAAGTAGCTTCGTTATCGCCTTTTCGTGACTTAAAATTCATCGACGACGAGACGCTTTTGAAAGGTAACGATTTGTTATTCAAGAGTTTAAACGAGATCCTTGACGAGACCATAACCGACCCTTTGTTACGTGACGTGTTGGTCGGCAACCTGTCGCTTTACTCGGCTGAACGCAACAAGACACCTTTTGCAGTGCACGCTTTCATCTTCGATTTCTATAACAACGGCGCATATCGCATAGTCGGAGGCAGCGATACCATCGCTAAGTCATTGACTGACGTGCTTTTAAGTCACGGCGGACATGTTTTAACCCGTCAAAAAGTGACGAAAATAGTGGTTGAGAACAAGACTGCGACTGGAGTCATTACTGAAGATGGCAAGTTTCATGCTGCCGATGTCGTCATTTCAGATATCAACCCAAAGCAACTAATTGATTTAGTTGATGATGCGGTCTTCAACGAGGCATACAAAACGAGAATCAGAGATATTCAAAACACATCGTCTGTATTCTCACTTTATCTGCATTTCAAAGATGGTGAAATGCCTTATCTGAATTCCAATTTCTATGGTTTTCAATCGGTTACGCCATGGGAAATGACGGGTAAAGTGGATGACAAATGGCCTCAAGGGTATCTTTATATGCATCATTGTCATGAAAAAACGCCTGCATTCGCAAAAAGCGGTGTGATTCTGTCATACATGTCAATGGAGGCATTGGCCAAGTGGAAAGACACCGCCATCTGTCACAGAGGCGTTGATTATGAACGCTTTAAGCAAGAGATGGCGGAGCGACTGCTCGACGTTGTGGAGAAAGATTTCCCCGGCTTGCGCGATAAAATCGCTGATTACCATGCAGCTACGCCACTCACCTATCGTGACTACACCTTGACGCCAGACGGTTCAATTTACGGACTTGCTAAAGATGTGAACAAAGGCATCACCGGGCGTGTATCGTACAAAACCAAGGTGCCTAACCTGCTGCTTGTGGGGCAAAACATCAACTCACACGGCATGTTAGGAGTGCTCGTCGGGACTATGACAGTTTGCTCGCAACTCATTGGCGAACAAGAGGTTAAACGACAGATGATTGAAGCTAATCGCAAAACCACACTCATCATCGGAGGCGGTCTGGGCGCCCTCGTGACAGGCGCTTTGCTCACCAAAGAAGGCTATAAAGTCACGGTGTTAGAGAAAAACGGCATCATAGGAGGTGGTTTACAGTCATTTTACAGGCATAATGTGGAGTTCCCGACAGGAATGCACATTTTCGGAGGCTTCAGCGAAGGCGGAAACCTCAAGCAAATATTTGATTATCTTGACATTACATCAAAACTTCATCTTGTTCCAACAGATGCCAACGCTTCGGATGTAGTGACGATAGCTGAAGACAATGCTACCTATAATCTTCCGAAAGGCAAGGAAAACCTGATAAATTATCTTTCAAAAATCTTCCCAGAAGAGGCTGAAAACATCAGGAATTACATTGAAAAATTGTTTGAGTTATCGCAAGAAGAAGATCTTTTCTATTTGCGCGAAAGCTCTGCCGAGCCTAATTTCTCAACCTTGAGTCAAGACTTTCTAATGCCATATAACTCATTGATTGACAGATATATAAGCAATCCAAAGTTAAAACGATTGTTGAGTTATCTGAGCCCGCTGTTCGGTGGCGTGGAAGGCATGACCCCTGCGTTTTTGAATGCTTTGCTTAGTGTTTTGCACATCAACGGCACGTTCCAGTTTGCTGGAGGCAGCCAACAGATGGCCGATTTGCTGAAAGAGGTGATTGAAAACGGTGGCGGCAAAGTCATAGCAAACGAGGAAGTAGTCAAGATAAACGTTGATAATCATTTAGTTACAGACGTTTTAACTAAAAAAGGCAACACTTATCACGCCGACAGTTACATCTCAGATGTGCATCCTGACGTGCTACTGAAAGTCATCTCCGAGAACGCATTTCCGACAGCTTTCAAGAAAAGAATCCATTCGATTCCCGAGTCAACGTCGAGTTTCAAAGTCTATATCAAATTCAAGGACAAGGCTTTTAAATATGTCAATCATCCGTGCTTTTACATTGATAATCAGAAAGATTGGCCAAATCAATTTATGTGCGTGACACCGCCTGTCGAGAATCAGGACAAGTTTGCGAAGACGATGATTATCATAAGTCCGATGGAATTTGAGCAGGTGAAAAAATGGGAAGACACCCGAACGGGGCATCGTGGCGAGGATTATGAGACTTGGAAACAAGCAATGACAGAAAAACTGCTTAACCTTGTGGAGAAGATATATCCGGATATCCGCAGCGGCATTGAGTTTTCGTTTGCCTCCTCTCCTCTCACCATCCGCGATTTCTACGGCAACAAAGAAGGCTCAAACTACGGATTTCAGAAGGACAGCAACGACCTCATGCTTTCGCAGATGTCAGTGTTTACTAAGGTTAAGAACCTTTTCCTCACAGGACAGAATGTCAACATCCATGGATTCTGCGGAGTGTCGATCACAGCCATCGAGACGGCCGAAGCCATCGTCGGACACAACGAAATTGTAAGAAAAATCAATAATATTTGTTTATGTAATTAAAAGTTTCGTATATTTGTAGTGTAATTAAGGATTATTATTAACTGATGGACACTATAAAGCTGAAACTTATTTACCCTAAGTGGAACAAGCTTCCAGGGCAGACGACTTTCAATTTGCCGCCTCACGGTCCGGTAGCTTTTGCTGCCACTTTGCCAGAGTATGTCGACATCTCATTCACCGACGAGAACGTGGAACCCATTGATTTTGATGAGGAATGCGATCTCGTGGCTTTGTCGATGATGCTCACCACACAGGTGAAACGCGGCTGGGCAATTGCCGATGAATATCACAAACGCGGCAAGAAAGTCCTTGCTGGAGGCATCTCCACCATGCTTCATGCCGAGGAGATGGTGAACCACGTCGACAGTGTGTTCCTTGGCGAGTCGGAAGGCCGCTCGGAGCAGGTAATCTTGGACTGGAAGAACGGCTGTCTGAAAAAAATATACAACTATATGGGCAACCAGCCTGACATCGCGCTGGTGGGACCTTGCCGCCGCGACCTCTACAAACGCGAACTGTACAACCATAAAGGCGTGCAGATGGTCGATTTGTTCCATGCAAGCCGAGGATGCCGTTTCAGCTGCTATCCATGCGCCGTCTCATACCTCGGTGGCAGAAAATTCCGCCCACGTCCAGTCGACAAGGTGGTGGAAGACATGGCTGGTATCGATAACAACCGCCTGTTTATCGTCGATAACTCATTGGCACAGAACAAGGAATGGGAGAAAGAGCTGTTCACTGCCATCGCCCCACTGAAGAAAAAATGGATCAGTCATACCATCGAAGACGACCCAGAAATCCTCGATTTAGCATCAAAAGCAGGCGCTTGGTACGTGTATCAGGCCGTTTACGATACATCGGATTACATCAAGGAACGTGTGAAACGCTACCACGACTACGGCATCGGAGTGGAAGGCACAATCTTGTTTGGCCTTGATAATCAAACAGAAGACGACATAAAACGCTTGATCGACTTCCTTGGCGAGATAGATTTGGATCTGGCGGAGTTCACCATCTTTGCTCCATTCCCACACACCAAAGGTCACGACGACTTGTTGCGTCAAGGCAGAATTTTCGATTTCGACTGGGATCATTACAACGCTGGTCA
>CADAFC010000022.1 GCA_902787095.1 uncultured Bacteroidia bacterium | reverse complement strand
CAACACCATCACCGTCAAAGTCGACTTCATGGCATTCTATGATTTGAACACCGCCAAGGCTTTCGTCACAGTGAATGAGAAAGAGACTCACGGCAACGTCGGTACCAACGGCGAGACATCGTTCCACCACATCTTCATGAAGTTCTTGACAAACACCTCAGGCAATGAATTAGACATTCCAGCCGGTGGATACCAACATTTTGAGTTCACACAAGACTTGTCGAGCACACACGTCGAAGAGATGACCGACCTCGAAGTCTCAGCTTGGATTCAGGAATACGGCACTAAAGAGATGCTCAACAGCCACTTCATGTATGAATACACCGACATCCACCCATATCCAGTGCAGAACCTCGCAGTTGCAGCTGAAGATGGCAGTCTGACAGCCACATGGGAAGCTCCAGAAGGCGGCAACGCATTGAGCTACAACGTGTATATCAACGGCGAAATGGTACAGAACACCCCAGATCTTGCATATTCAACAACCACAACAGAAGGGTTCAACGTGGTCGCTGTCGAGGCTGTTTACACAACCGACATGACTTCAGTGAAGATCGCAAAGGCCGCTACAGCTCCTGCATCAGCACTCACTCTCAGCACAAACGACATCGTGTTTGACGAGCAGTATGTAGAGAAATATCTGACCATCACCAACAACACTGCTGCTCCTGTGACTATCAGCGAGATTGCAGAGAATCCAGAGACAAACTATCTCGCCCTCGAAATCGAAGGCTTGATCGTGCTTCCTTACACGCTCGAAGTCGGCGAAAGCATGCAGGTCAACATCGCTCAATGGTATTTTGATGCAAAAGAGCAAGTCACAACATTCATCAACATCGTCTCAACCGTTGGAACACAGTCAGTCAACGTGACAGTCGATTCATCATGGTATGATGGTGTTGAAGAGGCTGGCAACAGCTACGAAATCTATCCTAACCCAACCAATGGCAACATCATGGTCAGCGGCGCAAACATCAACATGGTTGAGGTTTACAACCTCTGCGGCCAGAAGGTGGTGTCAGTCAACGGAGCACAGAACGTAAACGTCGACATGAGCGCACTCGAATCAGGCGTTTACATGGTGAAAGTCATTGAGGTCAATGGTAATAGCACCGTAAATAAAGTGGTTAAGAGATAATTGAGATTCCTCCCCCTCCCTCCGATCGGGGTCGGAATGACAAACAAAACAAGGGACAACGAAGCGCGGCTTGATGGTTCCTGCAAATTCAGCAGTTACCGTTAAGCCGCGCCAGTTTATTAATTATGATGGTTGTCATTCCGAGCCCAGAAGGGGCGAGGAACCTCAATTACTAATTAATACTTCAATGTATTTTTTACAAATTCTTTAATCTCTTCCTTAGTAGCATTCACGCTGAACACCTTGTCCGGCTTCAGGTACCAGACGTCGTTGTGCTGTTTGAACAGTTTCTCGCCGCCGCCTGTGATGTTGAGCATAACGACATCGTCGGCTTTTACTTGTCTGTTTTCGACAGCCTGCATCAATGAGGCGGTCGCCACACCAGCTGCATGGTAGATGTCGAAACCTTCAAGTTCCTCAAACATGTCGCAAGCCTTCTGAGCCTCCGCGTTGGTCACTGCGAAGAAGTCGCCATCGGTGTCGACCATGGCGTCGTACAAGCCTCCAGCCAATGAGTAAGGTGGCTTACGGTTCGACAACACCTTCGCCACTATCTCGGCTGCGTCTTTACGTGCCTGCTCCGCATCGTATGGCAACATAGCCCTTGAATGTGCCTTCCAAGCATCATACATCGGCAGGAACGGAGCATTTTGTGACACGTAAATCTTCGCCTTGTTCGTGCCGAAGCGGCCGTCTTCGATAAAACGCAGGTTGGCTTCCCATGCCGCGATGGCGCCAGTGCCACTGCCCACAGCCTGAAAATAGAAGTCAGGGATGCGTCCGATGTAGGTGACAGCCGACATCATGGTGGTGCTCATTCCATCACGACGTGCGATGTTTTTGGCGCCTCCCTCAGCGAAGAAGCCGTCCATTTCGCAAACAATATTACCTAAATTAATAGCGTCGAAATAGTCGCTGCCGCTCTCTGTGCAAAGCAGCTTCACGCATGGGTTAAGCGGTTTCTCAAACCACAACGCATTGATGTTGTCCTTCGGAACCGTCAGCAAAAGCTTGATATTGTTGTCGGAACACACCTGAGCAAAGGCTCGTGCCGTGTTGCCTGCCGACGACACCACCATCACCTGTTCGCGCATCTTATCGTTGAGGCGGGCACACACAGTGTAAGCCTCGGTCTCCTTAAATGAGCAGGTACGCATGCATGCGCCGATAGCAGGGTTATATCCACTAAAAGTGATGTATAAGTTGTTGAGACCCAGCTTCTTGGCGAGCTTTTCACTCTTATAAGTCACTGGGCATGAAGCGTTTTTCAACAATGTCTTTATCGGAAGCCAGTCGGCAAAACGGTACAAACCGCCGTTCTCCTCTTTCACCTCAAGCTGTTTCTTCTCATAGATAGCGCGAATCAGACTCGGTTTCTCGCTGTCAGGGAAGTCGAGCATCCATCCTGCATCGTCGCAAACGCGGCCGTCAGCGATGTTTTTAACTTGGTATTTTGTTGGTTGAAATGCCATAATTTTTAAATTTGAAAATGCAAAAATAGTAAAATATCTTACTAATATGAGATTTTTTTTATTTTTATCACAAAATTTAAGAGTTTTAGAAAATATTTGTATTTTTGTAGCTTGAAATAAAAAATTTTAGCTATGAAAATTTTAAAAAGTATAGTATTGCTGGCTGTCGCGACACTTCTCGCAATGCCAATGCAGGCTCAGAAAGACGAAAAAGCCGTCTACCAGATCACCGATGATGTTGAAGTGCCTCACACCATAGTGCAAAACCAAGCTTCATCAGGCACTTGCTGGTGCTTTGCCGGAACAGGCTTTGTCGAGGCAGAGATCCTTAGAAAATACGATGTGACGCTCAACCTTTCAGAGATGTATTTCGTGCGTTGGGCATACGCCAAGAAATTCGACCGTTTCGTGCAGATGCACGGCGTCACCAACCTCAGCTGCGGTGGCGAGGTCATCGACGTGCTCTACGCCCTGACTGATGCAGGGATGATCACCGACGAGGCTTATCCTGGCTTCATGGAAGGCTTCACCCGCCACAACCATGGCGAGCTCCAGAAAGCCATCGAAGGCTACGCAAAGACAGTCACCCAGAAAAGCAGCGGACGCATCCTTTACGAAACCTATCCTAAAGCTCTGAAAGGCATCCTCGACGCCTATCTCGGCGAGGTCCCTGAGAATTTTGAGTGCAACGGCGCGAAATACGACCCGAAATCGTTCGCAGAGAAATACACCCTCGACCTCAACGATTATGTGCAGTTCACATCATTCACCGACAAAGAGATGTACAAGCCGTTCAACATCATGATTCCTGACAACTGGACCAACACCCCGAGCTATAACATGCCATTCGACGAGATGATGGCCGAGCTCGACAACGCCTTGAACAACGGCTATACCGTAGGCTGGGCTCAGGATGTCAGCGACAAAGGCTTCTCACGCAAGGCAGGTGTCGCCATCGTCCCGACCGACGACGTCAACGCTATACGCGAAAGCAACCCCAAGGCATTCAAGAAGATGACAGATGCGGAAGTGCTCGAGAAACAATACACTTTCGAATATGTGATTCCTGAAAAGGAAGTCACAGAGGAGATGCATCAGACAGCTTACAACGACTGGAGCACTGGCGACGACCACTCCATGCTCATCGTCGGCATCGCACACGACCAAAACGGCACCAAATATTATAAGGTGAAGAACTCATGGGGCGAGACAGGCCCATACGCAGGCTACTGGTACTGCTCAGAGCAATTTGTGAAGCTCCACACGGTCTTCTTCACAGTCAACAAAGCCGCTTTCAGCGATACTATGAAAGACAAACTCTTCTAGTCGTCATTTCGACCGACCGAAGGGAGTGGAGAAATCTCATATAAAGAAATTATTAACAAATTAAAATAATTAACAAATGAAATTCAAACACTTAATTCTGGCCGCTGCGATGTTGTTCAGCGTGCCTACATTTGCACAAGAGGCAAGCGAGCCTGAAGAAGAAGGCTACAAATTCGAGATCATCAAAGAGTTACCTGTCACTTCGGTGAAAGACCAAAACAGAGCAGGCACATGCTGGTGCTACTCGACACTCGGTTTCTTCGAAGCGGAACTCCTCCGTATGGGCAAGCCTGAGTACAACTTCTCAGAGATGTACATCGTTTACAAGACCTATCAGGACAGAGCTGACCGCACTGTCCGCACACACGGCGACGTGTCATACGCAGAAGGCGGCTCATTCGGCGATGTCATCTACGCCATCAAACACTACGGCCTCATGCCTGACGAAGAGATGAGCGCAGGTCAGATGCACGGCGACAGCCTCAGCGATTTCTCAGAATTAACATCTGTGAGCAACAATTTCCTTGAAGGCGTCATCAAATGCAGAAGTCTCCAGCTCGGAACCGACGAAAACCACACCCCTCTTTGGAAGACAGCCTTCAACGGCATCCTCGACGCTTACATCGGCAAGGTGCCAGAGAAGTTCACCTATAACGGCAAGGAATACACTCCTATGGAGTTTGCGCAGTCAACAGGCTTGAACATGGACGACTATGTCAACATCGCCTCTTTCGCACACCAGCCATGGTATGAGCCATTCATTATCGAGGTTCAGGACAACTGGCGTGGCGGCAAGGCTTACAACCTCCCAGTCGACGAGTTCATGGAGGTGATGAACAACGCCATCGACAACGGTTACCCGATTGCATGGGGTGCTGACGTCAGTGAAAAAGGCTGGCTCCGTGGTAAGATGGCAGGCATTTGCGTGCTCCCAGACCTTCAGAACCAGGCAGCCGACAAGTCGGGCACCGACTTCGCACACTGGAACGGTCTCAGCGCTGCCGACCGTCAGCAGGAAGCCATGAAGAGACCTACCCCACAACGTTGGGTCAACGATCAGGACCGTATCGACGCTTACAACAACTATGAGACAACCGACGACCACGGCATGGTGATCTACGGCAAGGCAAAAGACCAGATGGGCAATGTCTATTTCCTGGTCAAGAACTCATGGGGCGATGCAGGCAACTACAACGGAATGTGGTACGCATCAGAAGCATTCGTGCGCTACAAGACCTTGAACTACGTGGTTCATAAAGACGCTCTTCCAAAGTCAATCAAGAAGAAACTTGGAATCAAGTAAAGTTAAAAGATAAAAGAGGATAGTTAAAAGAGCGCGAAGTGACAGATGTTGTCACTTCGCGCTCCTATTTTAACCTTTAACTCTTATCATTTAACTCTATTTCTTCATCACCTCGAAGCCTTTTCCATAAACTCCCATAACCGTATTGACAGACACGAACGCCTTCGGGTCTTCTTGTTTCACTATCCGTATCACCGACTGACATTGTGTCTTGCGGACAACAGCCATCAAAATGTCATTGTCTTGTTTGGTATACCAGCCAGTACCTTTGATAATGGTTACACCACGCTGTATCTCGTTGCCAATCCTATCGGCGATAACTTCAGGTTTCGATGAGAAGATAAACAGCTGCACCGACTGTTTGCTGCCCGTGAAGGCGAGGTCCATACAATAGCTGCTCACGAAGTTACCCACCAAGCTATAGATGATAAGCTCCACGCGCTCAAGGATTTCCATATCCTGAAACACGAAGAACGAGCTGCCGATAATGACGAGGTTCATCGCCAGAGTGAAGCGTCCGAGCGAGATGTTACGGTATTTGTTGACCACCATGGTGATGATATCCACGCCGCCGGTGCTGCCTCCAGAGAGGAAGATGATTCCGTTGGCGAAGCCGCCGATGCCGCCGCCGATGATAGCTGCGAGAAACTTATCGGAGATCACGGGGACGTCGCCAAACACATTTTGCAACAGCGAGAAGAACAACGACATCACCGCGATGCAATAAATCGTCTTCACGCCGAATTTCCATCCTAATATCTTGAAAGAGAACAAGATAAGTATTGCATTCAGAGTAAAGATGGTGTAACCTGTCGAGAGACCCGTCACCCAATAGACGATTGTCGCGATACCGTTGACGCCACCGCCCAGCATGTTGTTCGGGATGAGGAATGCCGTCCATCCGAGTGCTATCACAAACAGACACACGGTGATTATCGCGTAGTTTTTAAATTCGACAAGTATGTTTGAGGTCTTTTTCATAATATCAGTATTTTGCCGTTTAACAAAAAAAGACTTAAAACATTGATTGCCAATATCTTAAGTCTCTATTTCTATTCCGTACCTGAGGCCGGGGTCGAACCGGCACGTCCACAATGGACACAGGATTTTAAGTCCGGCGCGTCTACCGATTCCGCCACTCAGGCACTTATTTATTTGAGCGGAAAACGAGACTCGAACTCGCGACCCCGACCTTGGCAAGGTCGTGCTCTACCAACTGAGCTATTTCCGCAAAAACTTCGTTTTTGCGGCTTTTCGTCACGACTCGGCAAAACAAATAAATTTGATTTTGCTCTCGCTGCTCCGAAAAGTCCGCTTATCATTCTCTGCGGCTCTTTGTCACGACTCGGCAAAACAAATAAATCTGATTTTGCACTCGCTGCTCCGAAAAGTCCGCTTTCGAAACGACGGTGCAAAAATACAGCTTTTTTTAATACCGTCAACGTTTTTTTGAAAAAATTTTATATTAATTATAACTTATTGATATTCAATAAAAAATTACCGTCATTTCGACTGTAGCGAGGCAAAATGGAGAAATCTCAAATACATAAATGGGATATCTCCACTCCCCATGGTCGGTCGAAATGACGATAGAGGTCTAATAATTCTTCAACATTTTCTTAATCTCATTGAGCTTCATCAGCGCCTCTACTGGCGTCAAAGTGTCGATGTTGATGTTTAGGATGTCGTCTTTTATCTGCAGCAACAGCGGGTCGTCGAGCTGTATGAAGCTGAGCTGCATATTGTCGATTTGTTTGCTTTCTTTTATGGCTTCGTCGAGGTTCTCGTGTGAGTGTGACTTCTCAAGCATCGAGAGCAGAGCATCGGCCCTGTCGATGACTTTGCGAGGCATTCCTGCCATTGCCGCCACATGGATGCCGAAGCTGTGTGCGCTGCCTCCCCTTTTGAGTTTGCGCAAGAACACCACTTTATTTCCAACCTCTTTGACGGTGACGTGATAGTTTTTGATCCTCTTGAATGAGGCCTCCATCTCGTTAAGCTCGTGATAATGAGTGGCGAACATCACCTTAGCACGCATCGTCGGGTGCTCGTGCAGGTATTCAGTAATAGCCCACGCGATGCTGATGCCGTCGTATGTGCTTGTTCCACGGCCAATCTCATCCAACAATATCAAGCTTCTGTTCGATACGTTATTCAAAATTGAGGCGGTCTCGTTCATCTCAACCATGAATGTCGACTCGCCCGAAGAGATGTTGTCACTCGCCCCCACACGTGTGAAAATCTTGTCGACTATGCCTATTCGCGCCTCCGATGCCGGCACAAACGAGCCTATCTGCGCCAGCAGCACTATAAGTGCTGTCTGGCGCAGTAAAGCCGACTTACCCGACATATTCGGGCCTGTGATTATGATGATTTGCTGTTTTTCCCTGTCGAGATACACGTCGTTGGAGATATACTCCTCGCCCACCGGCATCATCTGCTCGATGACAGGATGCCTGCCTTCTTTAATGTCAATGACATACGAGTCGTCGACGGTCGGCATGACGTAGTTGTTGTTCAATGCGATAAATCCGAAATTGACGAGACAGTCGATCTTCGCCACCAGTGCAGCATCGAGTTGTATCGGGGCGACAAACTCAGCCGTTGCCGCCATTAGCTCGGAATACACGCGCTCTTCGATGACTTGTATCCTCTCCTCCGCACCGAGTATTTTCTGTTCGTACTCTTTCAGCTCCTCGGTGATGTAACGCTCCGCATTCGTCAGTGTCTGCTTGCGAATCCACTCAGCCGGGACCTTGTCTTTGTGCGTGTTGGTGACTTCCAAATAATACCCGAACACATTATTAAATCCCACTTTCAGCGAAGTAATGCCCGTTGCCTCCATCTCACGGCGCTGTATATTAATAAGGTAATCCTTGCCGGAACGTGAGAGGTTGCGCAAGTCGTCGAGTTCGGCATCCACTCCTTCGGCTATGAAGTTGCCTTTCGAGGTCAACGCCGGAGCATCAGGACGTATCTCTTTTTTGATACGTATACGTATTGATTCACAAGGATTTAACTGTTCTGCAAAGGCCTTCACCGATGCGTTATCGCTTTCTTTGCAAAGCTCACGTATTGTTTTTATCTGTTCGAGAGCGTTCGCCACCTGCAGGAGCTCGCGAGGGTTTACCCGAGCGAGCGACACCTTGGATATAAGTCGTTCCAAATCACCGACTTGGCGTATCGCGTCTTGGTATTTTGCGATAACATCTCTGTTTTTAAAGAAATAATCCACCACCTCATAGCGTGCCTGTATCTGCTCTTTGTTTTTCAAAGGCAACGATATCCAACGTCTCAGCAAACGCGACCCCATCGGTGAGACGGTCTTGTCAACCACATCTATCAGCGTTTTCGCATTAGGATTCGGCGTGTTCAGCAATTCCAGATTTCGTATCGTGAACTTGTCAAGCCACACAAACTGACCTTCGTCGATTCGCGAAAGCGAAGTTATGTAATCTATCTTATCGTGTTGAGTCTCATGGAGATAATGTATCGCGGCACCAGCTGCCACCACGCCTTTCGGAAAATCATCGACACCGAAGCCTTTCAACGAAGTGGTGTTGAAATGGCGTGTAAGAATATCATTGGCATAGTCGTCGGTAAACACCCAGTCGTCGAACACGGTGAGGAAGTACTTATCGCCGAAACTCTCAATAAAATCACGGCGTTTGTTACGTTGGCACAGCACTTCCGACGGGTTGAAGCTCTGCATGAGTTTGTCGATATACTCATTATTGCCCTGGGTGAGGTAAAACTCTCCTGTCGACACATCCAAAAACGCTATTCCGCTCTCATTTTTATCAAGATGCACCGACGCCAGGAAGTTGTTTTCTTTCTGCACCAGGACGTTGTCGTTATATGTCACACCTGGCGTCACCAGCTCGACCACGCCACGTTTCACCAGGCCTTTTGCCGCCTTCGGATCTTCAAGTTGTTCGCAAACAGCCACCTTCAGACCGGCACGCACCAACTTTGGCAGATATGTGTCAAGCGCATGATGCGGGAAACCGGCCATCTCCGAGCCTTGAGCCGCACCATTGGAACGGCGTGTCAGCACGATACCCAAAATTCCCGATGCCTTAACCGCATCCTCACCATACGTCTCATAAAAATCGCCCACACGGAACAGCAGCATAGCCTCAGGATATTTTGCCTTAAAGGCATAATACTGCTTCATCAATGGAGTATCGTTAGAATTTGCCATCTTATTAAAATTTGAAGTTTGAAGTTGGGAGTTTAAAGCTTTCTGACGCTCACAATCAATGCACAAAAATACAATTTTTTTTTAGACCTCACCCATTTTTTAACTATTTTTGCAAAAAATAATTATGCGAAAACTCACAATGCCCGAATTAAACAGACTGGATGTGTCTGATTATCATAATGTTAAAAAAATACCAGCCATTATTATATTGGATAATGTGCGTTCTATGGAGAATGTGGGGTCGTTTTTCAGGACTGCCGACGCCTTCCGCATAGAGGCCATATACCTTTGTGGAATAACTGCGCGTCCACCTCATCGTGAGATCCACAAAACAGCTTTAGGCGCCGACGAAAGCGTGGACTGGAAATATTTTGAGACGACATCCGAAGCGTGCGAGCATCTTCAGTCGGAAGGTTACAGGATTTTTGCCGTCGAACAGGTTGAAAACAGCATCAGGCTATCCGATTTCAAAGCTCCGGAGAAATCAGCGTATATCTTTGGTAATGAAGTGGATGGCGTTGACGATGAGGTCCTGAAATACTGCGAACAAGCCGTGGAAATACCGCAAGAAGGCACAAAACATTCACTCAACGTGTCGGTCAGCGGAGGCATATTAATGTACCATCTTTTCTGCGATTTGAAAAATCTGATTTAAAGTTACTAATACTCTTTTGATTAAGTTTTTTGAAAAATTTTAATATTTTTTGTCTTTTTTATTTTTTTATTAAAAAATTTACTAATTTTGCAGTTTGAAATGTGAAAAGAGTTTATTAATAAATAAAATTTATCAAACATGAAAAAAATTACTTTAAAATCATTGCTAATCATTGCATTAGCAATCATTCCAATGGCCGTTTTCGCTCAGAGTAACGATCAAGAGCCGGCTAAACCAAACAACAACCACTACTGGTCAGTTGGTTTTGACGAAGGTGCCACACTCCTTTTCGGTGACAACAAATCATGGGATTTCCAGAATGTAAGACCTGAAATCGGTGTCTTCGGCGGTTTCACATTTGCAAAACACTTCACTGTTTATGGAAGAGTTTCAGCAGGAACAGTGAGAGGCAAACTCGACAAAGTGTTTAAAATTGAAAACGCAAGTTTCCTTGCTGCTGACCTCAATTTAGCTGTCGACCTCGTAAGCCTTATCGGAGGTTACAATCCTGACAGAGTATTCGGTTTGACACCACACGTCGGTTTCGGCCAGATGCAGTATCAGGCAAGAGCTACCGTCAGAGGCAAACAGGTTAAATACGGTTATAACGATGCTAATGGCAATAAAGGCAAAGGTATCGGTGGCAGAAAAGTCGTTTGGGACGTTCCAATGGGTGTCCGTTTTGACTTCAACATCAACAGAAACGTTGGTCTCTACCTCGATGTCATGACAAATTATACCGACACAGACCGTCTTGATGCCTTTGCAAGTGGCAAACACTATGACTGGTTCTCAGCAGCTCTCATCGGTTTCAAATACAATTTCAGAAAAGCTGATCCAGCTCCGGCTCCAGCTCCAGCAGCACCAGATTGCGACGCTTGCTCAGAGGCTATCAAACAGGCTGTGAAAGACGCTGTTGACGAGGCTATGAAGAACAATCCATGTGAGGAAGCTCAGCCAGCAAAGGCAGACGCCGCTAACACAGAGGCTGCCGCAGCAGTTCCATTCAAGAACATCGACCTCGACCTTGCTTTCAAAGCAGGTTCTTCAGAAGTTGAGAACTCAGATGCAAACCGCAAGGAAATCCAGGAAATCAGCGACGATATCGACGCTGGCATGCAGTTCAGCACTGTGAAAGTCGAAGGTTACGCATCACCAGAGGGCAACGACAACCAGAACCAGAAGCTCTCACAGGACCGCGCTGAAGCAACAGTAGAATTCATCAAAGAAAACCTCGGCGAAAAAGTGAATGACGTCGAATTCGAATCAGAAGGCATGGGTTCAGACTGGGACGGTTTCTTCTCAGCACTCAGAAAATCAAATATCGCTGACAAAGCACAGATCGAGAAGAGCATCAAGACAGCTGAAGATCCTACAGTGAAATTGAACGAGTTGAGAAAACAATACACAGAACTCGAGAGCATCCTCAAGACCTTAAGAAGAACCAAAGTTTCTTACATTGAATAAGACTCGAGGATTCTAACAACAAAAAAAGCTTCCGATTCGGAAGCTTTTTTTTATAGTACCAATCGGTGTATTCCCACATCGTATGGCTGGTCAATAGCCTCAATGATTTTATCGTAATCACTTCTGTTTGCCACAAAATCGATGTTGTTGGTGTCCAAAATCAGGATTCGCATGTCGGTCTGCTGCTTGATGAAATCGAAATAACCCTGCTGCAGATGCTCGAGATATGAGTCCTCGATTTTCTGTTCGTATTCGCGACCGCGTTTGTGAATGTTTCTTTGCAGATGCTCCACATCGAGATACAGATAAACCATCAGCTCAGGCTTAGGGATATTTGAGAAGATGATATTGAAAAACCTCGAAAACAGGTCATATTCGTCGGGCTGAAGGTTCTCGCGCGAGAAGATGAGCGATTTTGCGACATAATAGTCGGAGATGATGAAGTCGTGGAACAAGTCGAGGTTGCCGAGCTTATCTTTCAGCTGCTGGAAACGCAGAGCGAGAAACGTCATCTCAACCTGAAAGGCGTATTTGTCGGGATTCTCGTAAAACTTGGCAAGAAACGGGTTCTTGTCGGGCTCAAACTCCTCAAGTATCAGCCTCCCGTTGAAATCATTGGCGATGTAATTCGACAAGGTTGTCTTGCCTGCTCCCATCGTACCTTCTATTGCCACGTAATTATATCTCATATCATAAAATTTTTACAATACCCTGATCCTGACATTCGTCAAGCAGCTGACGGTTGGTCTTCCTAAAAACCGGATGCACGTAATCTGGAGCCACGTCGCAGAGCGGAAGCAGCGTGAAACGACGCTGGTGCAGACGCGGATGAGGAACGATGACATGTGGACCGTCAGCGATATAACCATCGCCCCAATACAGGATATCCAAGTCCATGGGACGTGACACATAGCCTTCATGCGGCGTGCTGCGGTCGCGTCCAAGCTCCTTCTCTATTGAAAGCAACATGTCCATCAGCTCATCGGGCGACATAGTAGTACTCATCTCGACAACCTGATTCAAGAACCAATGCTCCGATTTGAATCCCCATGGCTCAGATTCATAAAGACGCGACTTCGCCACAATCTTACCACACTTCTCCTCCATCATTCTACACGCTTGATTAACAAGGAGTTGACGGTCTCCAAGATTTGAACCCAACAAAATAAACACTGATTCCGACGCCATGGAAAATTTTTTGCCTTTCAACATGCAAATATAATGAAAGAAATTGTATCTTTGAAAAAAATTTTAAACTATGAAACAGTTCTTCAAATTCATGTTTGCATCTTGCCTTGGATCGGCATTGATGCTGGTAATTTTGATGGTAATAACGCTTGTGATGATAGGATCAAGCAGCAATAAAACTGTCACCGTGAAGCCTAAAACGGTGCTTTACATGAACCTTGACTATAATATTCCTGAGAGGACAACGGAGCAGGACTTCACCGCCACTTTGCTGGAACTCAAGGACAGTAACACCGACATGGCTGGCTTGAACGACATCATAGCAAACATAGACTATGCGAAAAACGACCCTAACATCAGCGGAATTTTCCTTGAGCTATCGTCGGTGGGCACCTCGACGGCAAACATTGAAGAGCTGCGTCATCATATCGTAAGTTTCAGAGAATCAGGGAAGTTTGTGATAACGTATTCCGAGACAATGGCACAGAACGCTTATTATCTGGCCACCGCTGGCGACGAGATCTACATCAACCCGGACGGAATGCTCGACATACACGGAATGTCATCACAGATAATGTTTTACAAGAACTTGCTTGATAAGTTAGACATTGATATTCAGATAATTAGAGGCCCGAACAACAAGTTCAAGAGTGCAGTCGAGCCATATTTCCTCGACAAGATGAGCGACGCCAACCGCGAGCAGATGACAAAACTTCTGAACTCGATGTGGTATCAGGTGGTGAGCGACATCAACGCTTCGAGAGGCATAAGCATCCAGAGAATCAACGAGTTAGCTGACAACCTGGCTCTGACATTCGATGCTAAGGTGGCTCTTGACGAACATTTCATTGACGGACTTTACTATAGAGACCAAATCATTGCGAGAATAAAAGAGCTTGCAAATATCGACAAATCAAAGAAAATCAATATCTTAACCAACACACAATATGCCAGTGTGAGACCTGCTCCGAAGGCTAAAGCCGAAAAAATCGCTGTGATTTACGCCAATGGAGAGATTATCGACGGTGATGGCAATGACAACACCATAGGCTCAATAACTTTGTCGAAAGCCATTCGCGAGGCGCGTGAAAACAAGAAGGTGAAAGCCATCGTGATGCGTGTGAACTCACCAGGCGGCAGTGCCCTGGCATCGGAGGTGATTCGTCGCGAGGTGGAGCTTGCAAAAGCAGAGAAGCCGTTTATCATCTCGATGGGAAGCTATGCCGCATCGGGTGGTTACTGGATTTCTTCTGAGGGCGACCACATCTTCGCCGACCCTACCACTTTGACAGGTTCCATTGGCGTTTTCGGCACATTCCCGAACGCCAAGAAGTTCCTGAACGAGAAGATCGGTTTGACATTCGATGTGGTGAAGACCAATGAAAACGCTGATTTCGGCAGCATCACCGAGCCACTGACACCTTATCAGTTGGCGATGTTACAGAAATATGTTGGCAACACTTACAACGACTTCACAGCATTGGTGGCACGCACACGCGGCTTGCGCCAGAGCTATGTCGACTCCATCGGACAAGGACGTGTGTGGACAGGCGCGGACGCATTGGAACTCGGCTTGGTTGACGAGATGGGAGGCCTCGACAAAGCCATCGAATATGCTGCAAAGGCAGCCAACCTGACCGACTACTCGTTGAAAGACTATCCGCAACAGGAGTCGTTGATGGACATGCTGCTTAAAGGCGACATCCAGGAGCCATACGCTAACGCATTGCTAAAGAATAAATTAGGAAATAACTACAAGTATATCAAGACCATCGAAAACATCACAAAAGTAGACGGTGTACAGGCTCTCATGCCGTTTATTATTGTTGAATAGCGATTTTGACGATGATACCGAATCAATTTGACGACATA
Organism: uncultured Bacteroidia bacterium; assembly: GCA_902787095.1. Lineage (GTDB taxonomy): Bacteria > Bacteroidota > Bacteroidia > Bacteroidales > F082 > Limimorpha. The sequence continues at coordinate 6,764 of CADAFC010000022.1, read as the reverse complement.
AGATCATACAATGACGATGAAATCCCAGCTGCAATGGAGTATTTCATCCATGATGAGATATCGATTTCGATGGCTAAACTGGCATTTCCTGACAAGTCGGCGGAAGAGATTCAGGATTTGTTGAGGAGCATCAAGACCACTGATGAGTTTCAAAGTATCATGATGACTCGTTTCGTCAGATTGATAGAGACGACCAGCATGAAAGGCGTTGAGACTCATGGCTTTGAGCTTCTCGACAAGAAAAAAGCCTATCTTTTCACGGGAAATCATCGTGATATAACCCTCGATGCCTTCATATTGCAGATGTACATGTTTGAAAACGGATTGGAGACCTGCCATATCGGCTACGGGAGCAACCTGATTTTGAACAAGACCATAGATGTTTTCGGCAAGAGCAACAAGATGTTCAGAGTGGAAAGGTCACAGAATATCAGGGAGTTAGCTCAAAACTCGCAGCATCTTTCAGACTATATCAGATATCTTATACTTGACAACAAGTCGGTGTGGATCGCGCAGCGTAACGGCAGGACGAAAGACGGCAACGACAAGACCGACCATGGTTTGATAAACATGTTCTCGATGTCAGGCGACCGAGCTAACCTTGTGCCGAACCTGGCCGAGCTTAACATCACTCCTATCGCCACTTCATACGAATACGAGCCTTGCGCTATGATGAAAGCACGCGAGAGCTATCTCAAAGAACGTGACGGGGTGTATGTGAAAAAGCCGATGGAAGACATGGACAGCATAGTCTCGGGAATCAGAAAGAAAAAAGGCATTATGACCATAGCTATCTGTCCCACAATCACTTACGATGATTTGAAGCCGTTTGAAGGTGCCGAGAAACATGAGATTGTATCGGCTGTTGCCGACATGATTGACAAGCGGATTTATGCCAACTACAGGCTTTATCCGAATAATTACATCGCAAGTGACTGGTTGTCAGGCACTTCTACATTTAAAAAGTATTATACCAAGGCAGAAGAAGACGTTTTCAAAGCTTATTGCGACAAGATTTTCTCGAAGCTCTATGAAGAGCTCGGCAGCGAGGCTGAAAAACGTTTCACTGAGATTTTACTGGGGATTTACGCAATTCCTGTTGAAAACAAACTCGGTCGTCATTTCGACTGAAGCGTAGCGGAATGGAGACCTGAGCTCCGCGAAAGCATTCACCTTGGTGAATAAATCACCGCCTATCAATTGATTCGAAACATTCAAATGCCGGTGATTCCTCGACTTCGCTCGGAATGACGTGATTAGATTGCGATTTCCCCCCATTTATCTATTAAGTATTGCAAATCTTCTTTCTTTTTGCCGTAGTTCCAGTAGAAATCGTCATCGATTTTTATTTCAGGATGGGTGGAAGGATTTGCCATAATCTCATCTAAATCAGCGAGTTCCTTTTCGAGAGCATCGATTTGCTCTTCGAGTTTCTTTATTTCTTTTTCGACTTTACGTTTCTCGCGCTCCTCAATTTTCTTTGCCTCGTAGTCTATTTTATTTTGAGAGACGACAGGTGTTACCTGCTGCTGAATCTTTTGTTTTCTGTTCAAATCGTCGAGTTCTTTAAGGCGTTTTTCCTCAAGAAAATCGTAGATATCGCCGATATATTCCTTGATATGAGGCTTTCTGAACTCATAAACCTTTGTCGTGAGCCCCTGCAGGAAGTCGCGGTCGTGGGACACTACGATGAGGGTTCCGTCGAATTGCAGCAATGCAGACTTGAGGATGTCTTTTGAGAGCATGTCGAGGTGGTTGGTAGGCTCGTCGAGCACCAGCAGATTCGTCGGGAAAAGCAGCATTTTTGCCAACGAGAGACGTGCTTTCTCACCACCCGAGAGTACTTTCACCTTCTTGTCGATTGTCTCGCCGCTGAAGAGGAACGCCCCGAGCAGCGACTTGACTTTGACGCGCATGTCGCCTGTAGCCACGTCGTCCAAAGTCTCGAATACCGTTTTCTCAGGGTCGAGCATATCCTGCTGGTTCTGAGCGTAGTAGCCGATTTTCACCTCATGGCCGAGCTTCACCTCGCCGGTATGGTCGAGCACGCCGCAGATTATCTTCGCAAGGGTTGATTTTCCTTCGCCGTTGCGACCCACAAAAGCTATCTTCTCCCCTCTCGGGATAAGCAGATTGATGTCGTTGAGAATGTTTTTCTCGCCATACGACTTCGAGACATGATTCAGCTCCAATGTCACCTTGCCGGAATGTGGCGCAGGCGGGAACTTAAAGTGCATCACCGACTTGTCGCGGTCGTCGATCTCGACCATGTCCATCTTTTCGAGCTGTTTCACTCTTGACTGCACCTGTTTCGCTTTGGTTGCCTTATAGCGGAAACGTTCGATAAACGCCTCTATCTCTTTTATCTCACGCTGTTGGTTGTCGAATGCCGCCTTTTGCATGTCGATACGTTCCTCACGACGCTCCACAAACTCGGTGTAGGCGCATTTGTAGTCGTAAATCTTGCCGCCAGATATCTCTATTGTGCGGATGGTGATATGGTCAAGGAAGGCGCGGTCGTGCGACACCATGAAGATGGCGCCGTAGTAATTTTTCAGATAGCCTTCGAGCCATTGTATTGACTCGATGTCGAGGTGGTTGGTAGGCTCGTCGAGGAGCAGCAGCTTCGGCTTGCGGAGAAGTATCTTTGCCAGCTCCACACGCATCTGCCAGCCGTTGCTGAACTCATTCATGGCACGGGTCATGTCCTCATGGTCGAAGCCGAGACCCACGAGGATCTGCTCTGCCTCGCCTTCTATGGAATGTCCGCCTATGAGTGTCAGCCGCTCGTTGAGTGCGCTCATACGCTCACAAAGCTTCTGGTAGCTATCACTTTCATAATCAGTGCGTTGCGAGAGCTCATCCTGCAGCTGGGCCAGTTTTTTCTCAATCTGATGATATTCCTCGAATGCCGTCATCGTCTCTTCGAGGACTGTCTTTTCGGAATATATGTTCGTTTCCTGTGGGAGGTAGCCTATTGTGACGTCATCCGACATCACAACGTCACCGTGTGAAGGCTGTTCGAGACCCGCAATGATGCGTATCAGCGTGGTTTTGCCTGCGCCGTTTTTACCCACAAGGCCGATGCGGTCTTTCTCCCGAATCATGAAGTTGATGTCGGTGAAGAGGTCCTGACCTGTGAAATGTATGCTCAGATTTTGTATTGAAATCATTGCACAACAACTTTTTTAAGCGTCGAGTTGCCGTTTTCGGAGATGACGTTCATGAAATAGATGCCGCTGTTGAAGCCACTGACGTCTATAACAGTCTGACTGTCAACGCTTTGCATATCAATTTGCAGCACCAGCTGACCCATGGCGTTGTACATATACACAGCGTTCAGGTTCTCGCCTTTGATATTGACTGTCGAGGTGGCGGGGTTCGGCCACACGTTGACGAGCACTGTGCTAACATATTGATCTTCAATGCCATCCCAGTGTGGGTCCCAAATCATCGGGGCGAAGTCAGGGTAATCGACGAAAGGGTTGCGGTTACCTTGTTTGCTGTAGACGGCGTTATTACGGTTTATCTCTTTATCGGAGACGGGGTCTTCCTTGTGCCAGCGCAGCAGCATTGTCATCGCCCAGTCTTTGATTACCGATTTTGTTGTCATGTCGGAGTTATCCCATTGGCTGTCTTCCCGGAAATATCTGACGCTGACGTACATCAGGGCGCGTGCGATGTCGCCTTTATATTCGTCGATTGGCTCGAACACGGTGCCGCTGAATCCGCTGACGGTGTTAGCTCCGAGTTTGCCGCCGTTGCGTGATGTCCACGAGGCGTTTCTCACTTCTCCGAAGGCGTAGTTATTACGTTTTCCGTTCACAAATCCGTCGGTAGGATACACATGATGGAGGTCGGTTTTATGTGTGCCGTCGTTGTTAGTCCACGACTGTGCCCACAGATGTTCACGGTTGTAACAGTCGCCTTCACCGTTGTAGCTGCCGCACTGGTCGGTCACGAAGGTGAAGTTATATGGTGGCACGCCGCCTGGCACGTCGGAATATATATCCCACACATAGTTAGTGCCCGGACGCTTATCCGTCACCTGGTAGGCGCTCCACATGCCGTTATAAGAGACGTGGTCATCGTTTTTGATGATGTTATGCAGGGCGGTTTTTAGGGCGTTGCCTGTGAGGCCTTCGGTGCCGTTGTAATATCCTTGAGGCTGTGCATTAAGGGTGAAAGCCGCGATTATCAGGGCTAAAAAAAGATATAAACTTCTCATTATCAAACGTTTAAAAAATTGTTATTATATTGTTTTCAGATTGCAAAGATACAAAATTTCTTTATTTCAGAAATCTGAAATAATACACTAATAGTAATAATAAATTCACGATAAATTCCGCTAAGGAATAACTTTTTCGATATAGTGCACAGTAATCCGTCCGAGCTCAACGTTATCATCATTACGACAATTGCTCATTGTCACGCTGCTGGCGTTGACGTTTTCGATTGTGCCGTTTTCATTATAGTCATTCCAGTTAAGATTACCCTCTGTGACGGTCGTCAGATTAGCATAAGCCGAGCCCCAGCTACAATAGAACTCAACCCGTGTGATGGTTTCGCCATTCTTTGCATTGATGGTAACACTGTTATTTTTCCCTATATTAATGCCTAAAGCATCACCGCTATCGGTACAAGTGACAGTAAAATGATCACCTTCGTATATATTCCAAAACCTTGTTTGGAATGTTTCACTTTGTTGTACAGGGTATTCAATCTTTGTCTGCTTAAGATAATTTTCGCCACCGTTTATGTAATTCTCGCCGTCCCAATAATCGGTGCCGCGTATTGTCACTGTGCCGCATGAGGATTGTTCACCGGGACCGATGCTGTTGGGGGCATCACTTCCTTTGACAGCGGTAAAGCTTTTGACTGCTGAGATTATAATGTCACCGCATGTACAATTAATGGCGGCAGAGCCTATGGCTGCGGAATGGGAGCCACCGTATGCCGTGACAGCACCACCACAGATGATGATGTCCCCGCATGTTGACGTCTTGTCATAGTAACCGTTTTCACCGGTACCTATGCCAGCCGCGCCATCGCTGGTGGCTGTCACAATGCCATCGTTTATTATGATATAACCGCAGCTCGTATCTTCACTGCCTCCGATGCCAGCACCCCAACCGCTACCAGTAGCATTGATGCGACCGCCATATATCACTATATTGCCGCAGTTCATTTCCCGACCGCCGCCGATACCGGCACCATGAACAAACGATGCATTCTCATTAATACCAGCATTTAAAACGTCAGAATCTGTACCAAAAATATTTAGCGTATAACCCTCAGGAATAAAAATGCCAGGAGATAGGCAAAAACCTTCGGTAATTCCACTTATCACAGTGTTGATGCCTTTGATGGTGATATAGGCATCGCCCAAACAAGTAAGGCCTGGGTATGAGCAGTTTGTAAGGCTGGTGATATCGACATCTCTCAATGTAACATTGGCATCGGCTGCAATGGAAATCTGGTAGGAGCCGTTCAGTTTGCCATAAGCCATACAACCGTCAGTTAAAGTCACGTCTGTCGTAACGAGCGACAAGTCCACGATATTGGCCGGTGTGGTCAAGCTCATGCCAATGCCGGCGCCATTGCCAATATACTGGTTCAGTCCGGTCAAATTCACACCTGTCATATCCCAAGAGCCTGTATAGCCGTTGGTAATCGCTTCACCTGCACTTGTCAAGTCGGTCTGCGGGAGCACTATGGCCCAAGTCTCATTCGAAGCGTTTTTTGCTCTCATTCTAATCGCCCCGTCGCCTTCTTTAGCGTATGCGATGGAGTTATCTGAAAAGTCAATAGTGACCTTGTTGAGCATTCCTTTTAGGTAAATGTTGGACTCGGATGGTGTGTCAACATTGAACTTTATCAACGAGCATTTGTTTTCCAGGGTCGTTGTGTAAGCGCCTTCACCATAATATTTAGCTGTGGATTTGCCGTATGAAATCACAGGGTAACTGCTGGTCTGGTCGTCAATCATAACGGTGTATCGGGTTCCGGATATGGTCGGATTCAATTTACCGCCCATAAAATAGAAATGCAGAAAATCGTCAGTCGATGTGCCGTTGGTTTTTATTGAGCCGGAGAATGTGCCATTCGAGTAATTCAAGCAGCCCTTATACTTTCCGTCATTACCGACGTAAAGTTTGTCGCCGTCTTCAAAAACGATAGATCCGGCAGCTGTGATATCAGCTCGTGAGCCGCCGTTGACTTTAACGGTAATAAAAACCTCATCGCTTACATTTGCTATCGGTTCGACGATTTTCTTGCGGCAGCCTGTCGTCCCAAGAAGCATCAGGCCGGCAAGCAGTAATGCGGTGCCTTTGGATATGTTCTTGCGGTTGCGTCTGCGTTTTGAGATGACGTAGCCCGCGCCCACAGCGGTCAAAATCAGCAGCCCGCTTCCAAGTGGTGTCTCGCCGAAATCCTGTGTATTAACATTATATGACCATGAGTCATCACGGTATATGTCGTCGTTATCAACTTTGAAAAAAACATCGCTCTGCGCGAAAGACGTCAACGGGATAAGCCCGGTTAACATTATCATTATAAGCCTCAAAGCTTTCATTTTTATTATGTTCTTCATAAGTTAAGTTAAATGCAAATTTGTTTAAAGCACAAAAATACAATAAAAAATCTTTGGGCCCTTAAAAATTATCAAAATAAAATGAGATTATCAGTTTTTTATCGGGATGACAGGGCGTTAAAACATCGCCACCAAGCCTGTAGCGAGCACCAGCAAAGCCGCAATAACG
>CADAFC010000021.1 GCA_902787095.1 uncultured Bacteroidia bacterium | reverse complement strand
ACAGAATGCGCTGGACCATTCGTCGAATCCATTGAAAGGCATATTTGAAGCCATTGCCACTCTTAGAATCGGTGGCAAATTATACCTCAATCATCATCCCAATGAGGCAGAGACAGAGCATTATAAGGGCTTCCATCAGTTCAATATCTGCTCTGAAAACGAAAAACTGATTATTTGGAATAAAACGCAACGTTTTGATATTGAATCACTTGTGTGTGGTTTTGCTGGTGTTGAGACTGCCAGAGCCAAATCGGGACACGTTATCTCGGTGATAACCAAACATGCTGACGTTCCCGCTGAATTGGTCGGAGATAATGACGGCGGTTGTATGAACGAAGATGGTATGAAAGATTTGTATAAAAATCTTCCGTTTGGTAAACGATTGAAAATGAGATTTTTATATTTAAAATATAACTTTATCCAGTTCATGATCCAAGGCTTGCCATGGGATTTGAGGATGAGAATAAAACGTTTGATAAAACAGGCTTGATATTGCTATGTCGGAAAAGAAGTTTTGGAAAAAGATAAGAAACAACAGGTTCTACCTCGCCTTGAGGGGAATAATCTTGTTTTTCTTGGTTTTATACCTCGCCGTGCCATCATATTCCTTCGCGGAAATAGAGCCGTTCAACGGCGAATTTGTTTACAATCCTTATTCTGAAATAAATCGTATAAATTATTTCGATTTTCGTTCTGAATCTATTGAAAATCAGGGTATTAAAGTCTATGAATACGGATATGCCCTTTCGGGAACGCGTTATCTCTGCTTGGGTTATGACAAAAAACGGAAAATTGACTATCCTTTCCTGCAAAGCGTTAATTATAAACAGTTTAACATCGATAAGCTGAATAAAAAATGTCGTTTGGTGGCACCTGCGAACCCTTCAAAAGGCTTTAAGAAAGGTGAGATGACACGTCTCGACCATTATAGGGTGATGGAAGCTCTTTCACCAAACGCTAACTCATTGTATTACTGGGATATAGCTCTTTCAAATGGCCATCGTGTGAATATCATCGCTACCACTGGAAACGACTTTGATACAATAAAATATCTGACAGCCACGATAGGTGAAAATGATGCGGAAACGGTTTGCAAATCGCTTGAAACAGGCAACTCGTACGCTGTGGCATATCGAGGCAGTTTGATTGATGTGCCTGAGCTTCAAGAAGTTACACTTAATAACGATACGTTGAAGGTCTCTGTCTCTGATAAAGCGAAAGAGATTCGTTTCATAGGTCAGAATGCCATTGTAAAACAAACAGTTAGCAATGTTACAGAGGCTTGTTACGTGTTTAAAAACGATGACACTTATATCAGGACGGAAATCGAGTTTGACAATGGCAACACGTTGTATCTCAATCCGTTAGTGCGTCACCAATATCAATATTTCTTTGATTTGGACAAGGCGAAGGTGATGAAAGGCCGCACTTATCTGATGTGGGCGGTTTATATCATCGTGGTTTTGGCATTTTTAAGATTGCTTTTTATATCACATTCTCCCCTCATTTCGACTGGACCTCGACCGAAGGGAGAGGGTAATGGAGACATCTCAAACAACACGAAAAATGAGAATTCAGGAAAATAAAATCGACAAATATATCCTCTGGCTGCTGATAATCAGTGCTTTAGTCCGTGGCTTCCTCGCCGCTTTCATCGAGTTCGGCAACGATGAAGTCTATTATTGGACTTACGCCATGTATCCCGACTGGAGCCATTTCGACCATCCTGGCATGGTGGGCTGGGTAATGCAGATTTTCAGCCTTAACTTGTTGTTTAGCAGTGAGTTCGCCTTGCGAATGTCGTCGATAATCTTCATGACTGTCGATACCTATATTATATATAAGCTCGGCTGTCTGGTGAAAAACAAACTCGCCGGCTTCTATGCCGCCTTGCTTTACACCGCTTCGCTGTATTGCTTCATTATCACAGGCGTTTTCATCATGCCCGACACGCCGCTGATGATGTTCACACTGTTGGCAATCTGGTGTTTTGTCAATGCAATGCGGGGTGATGTTGAGACGCACGGCCGTGCGTCTCTCCTATGGGGCGGCCTCTTCGCGGGTTTGGCGTTATTATCCAAATATTCCGCCATCTTCATCTGGTTCGGTGTGGGTCTTTACATACTGCTATACGATCGTAAACAATTGAAAAACAAATATTTATATCTGTCGGCGCTGATTTCTGCCGTCTGTATGCTCCCCGTCCTGATTTGGAATTTGCAGAACGATTTCATCAGCTTCACTTTCCATGGCGACCGTGTCAGCTTCTTCGGCAAGCTCCAGCCCCTCGACTTTTTGGCGGAGATCGCTGGCGAGCTGGGGTACAACAATCCTATCAATTATGTGCTGATAATCATTGCCTTAGTGGCGTTTTTCAGGGGTGGAAAATATCTTGACAAGACCTGCGGGCGCCTCTTGCTGACGTTCGCGCTGCCGTTCATCGGCATGTTCTGGTTCTTCTCCCTGACGCGACCGATACTCCCACATTGGTCGGCGCCCGCGTTCTCGCTGCTTCTGTTGTTCCCGGCATCGTATCTCGCTGAGAAACAATCAGATGCGACTTCAGAAAGAAAATTGCCAAAATCAATCATAGCCACAGTGTCGTTGCTCGTTTTTGTCTTGATTTTCGGCGTCTTGGAGATAAAAACCGGATTTGTCCCGCTGCGCTTCGGCGAACGCGCCAACTCGGTAAGATATTATGGCGAAGGCGATTTCACGACCACAATCTACGGCTGGCGTTCGATAAAAGACGATTTCCAAAAAATCCGTCAGGAAAAAATCGATGATGGGACGATGAAAGAGTCTGATGGCATGGTCGGGCTGCAATGGTTCCCGATGGCAAACTTCGATTATTATGTCGCTTATCCGTTGGGAATCAATATGTTCGGGCTGCGTGACATCGACAAAATCCATAAATATCACTGGATTAACGATTATCGCGGAGGCCTTCAGAAAGGCGCAGACTACTGGTTCCTGAACGAGAGCTCCGACTATTACGCCCCCGAGCGTTATCTGGAAGACGAGTTTGAGGATGTAATCCCATGCGACACTATCGTCGTCGACCGCTGCGGAACACCTGCAAAATACGTGTTTGTGTATATTTGCCGCAGCCTGAAATAACGCTTTTTTAACATTTGTTTCATTTTTGTGAAATTTATGTTAAAAAGTGTTAAAATTCGAAAAGTTTTCGGATAATTTTATTGCCATCTTGTGTAATGGTGTTAATTTTGCAGACAAAGAACACCATTATGAAAGAAGAGTTTATATATTACCTTTGGGAGAACAGGCTGCTGTCGAATGACCTTGTCACAGTCGATGGGGAAGAAGTGAACATAATCTCCGTCGGAATCCGAAACCATGACTCGGGCCCCGATTATCTTGACACGCGAATAAAAATAGGTGACACCCTGTGGGTCGGGCATGTGGAGATGCACGTCAACACTTCTGATTGGTTCAGACATGGGCACCAAGACGATGAAGCCTATAATAACGTTGTGCTACATGTGGTGTATCATAATGATTGTGAACGACTTAACATCCCGACTGTCGAGATCGCTGGCAAGTTCGACGAAAACATCTTGGCACGTTATGAAGGCTTCATGAGGTCGCGGCAATGGATTCCTTGTGAAAAAATTATTTCAAATGTCCAACAGTTTACCTGGCTCTCATGGCTCGAACGTCTTGTGGTAGAACGTCTCGAAACAGAGGTGAAAGATGTTTTCACATGTCTCGTCGAGAATAACTACGATTGGGAAGAGACTGTGTATCAGCGTGTTATGCGCTATCTCGGAATGAAGGTCAACAACGACGCCTTTGAGCGGCTCGCGAAGATTCTGCCCCTGAAAATTCTGCGGAAACACATCGACAACGCCCTGCAGGTCGAGGCGATGATATTCGGCTGCGCAGGTTTCCTCGAAGGCATGTTCGAAGAGCCGTATCCTGTTCTCCTTCAAAGAGAATTCAAGATTTTGAAATCGAAGTTCAACCTTTCTGTCATGCCTATGGCTTGCTGGAAGTTCCTGCGCATGCGACCGCCAAATTTCCCGACTGTACGTTTGGCGCAGACCGCCTCGCTGATATGCTCTTGCGATACGTTGTTTTCTAAAATATTGACAATCAACGATTTAAAGACAATACGCAATGTTTTTGATGTTAAGACCAATGATTATTGGGACACACACTTCATCTTCGGGAAACCGTCGAAAAAGATGACAAAGACTTTCGGCACTACAGCAGTTGACATGTTGATTATCAACGCGATAGCACCTGTGTTGTTCTGTTACGGCATTTATCATGACAATGAGGCGCTGAAAGAGAAAAGTCTGGGATTTTTGGAAAAAATGAAGCCGGAAGACAATCTCGTCATCAGAAAATTTGAAAAAATGGGTGTGAATGTGTGCAATGCCCAACAATCACAAGCGGTTTTGCATCTTTACAAATGCTATTGCAAGAAGCGTAAGTGCTTGAATTGCCGTGTTTTCAGTGCGTTATTTAAAAAAATGTAAAAAAAAGTTTGCGTGATACAAAAAATATTCTTAATTTTGTACCCAAATTCTAAAGCAAACTGTTAAAGGAAATGGCTGATTTAAGTATAAGACTTTCGGAAATCGAAGTGAAGATGAGGAAGCTCATATCGCTTAAAAATCAGCTTGTGGAGAGGAACAGTGAGCTTGTTCGACAGAATGAGGAGCTTCAAAGAAACATTGAGATTCTTCAGGCTGAGAACGGAGAATTGAAAGATAAATTAAATAAAACAACTATTGTTAACGCACTCGGAAACGAGAAGGAAATAGAAGAAAGTAGGCAGTTGATAAAAGCATTGGTGAAGGAGATTGACCAATGTATGACGATATTGAACGCTGAACAGTAAATATAGACGGATATGAGCGAGAGTGATGAAATAAGGATTAACATCGTAGTTGCAGACCGCAATTACCGTCTGACTATTGACAAGGCTGATGAGGAGAAGGTGCGGAGAGCCGCTGACATGATTAACGAACGGGTCAATGAGTACAAGAGAATCTACACAGATAAAGACTACCTGTCACTGGTCTCTATGGTTTGCATCCAGTTCGCGACAAGCGTGGTGAAATATGAGAACGACGCCGCATTCAAGGACCAATATCTCGACAAACAACTTGACGCAATTGATGCTTTGTTGACTGAGAACCTATAGATTTATCTGTCTGCCCGACGCATGATGTAACCTTAACAATAACAACAAATAACAGGTTGACTCATGGGTACAAAAACAGGCCTCATCCTCGCAAGAGGAGCTTTAACGCCAGTGGACGTTTGCGTATCGTGGCAGCCATAAGCGTGATTTACAAGGGTTTACGATCCCTTTGGGTAGACAGATTTTTTTTCTTTTCGCAGACGGGTAAAATTATTTTAAAAAATGGTTTTACTATTTGGATCACAAATTATTTTCTACACAGTGGCCGGTGTCGTGGGACTCGGATTGGGCGTCCTGCTGGCAACCACAATCATGCGTAACGCATTGACTAAGAAGAGTAATCAACTGCTTGAAGAAGCAAAGGAAAAAGGCGAAGTAATCAAGAAAGACAAGATTTTGCAGGCAAAAGAGAAATTCCTGCAGATGAAGTCGGACTATGAGAAAGAGACCAACGAGAAAAAACGTGAGTTGCAGAAAGTGGAGTCACGCGTGCAACAACAACAGCAGCAGGTCAACCAACGCAACGAAGAACTCAACCGCAAAGCCAACGAACTGAACAACCAACAGCAGAAACTCGAGAGTCAGAAAGAGAATCTCGCGAAGAAACAGGCCGAACTCGACAAGATTCACGATGAACAGAAGAAGATGCTCGAGTCAATCTCTGGCCTCACAGTGAGCGAAGCCAAAGAACAGCTGAAAGAAGCAGTGAAAGACGAAGCACGCGCCGAAGCAATGGTGCTCGCAAAAGAAATCGTCGAAGAAGCCAAGATGTCGGCTAACCAGGACGCTAAGAAAATCGTCCTCGAAACAATCCAGAGAACAGCATCAGAACACGCCATCGAGAACACGGTCTCGGTGTTTAACATCGAAAATGACGAGATAAAAGGCCGTATCATCGGCCGTGAAGGACGTAACATCCGCGCCCTCGAGTCACTCACAGGCGTCGAAATCATCATCGACGACAGCCCTGACGCCATCCTGCTCTCAGGCTTCGACCCGATACGCCGTGAGATAGCACGCCTCTCACTCCAGAAACTCGTCACCGACGGACGTATCCACCCGGCACGTATCGAAGAAGTGGTGAAGAAAGTTGAAAAACAGGTCGAACAAGAAATCATCGAGACAGGTAAACGCACCGTCATCGACCTCGGAATCCATAACCTCGCTCCGGAACTCATCAAGATGATAGGTCGTATGAAATACCGTTCGTCATACGGACAGAACCTGTTGCAGCACTCTATCGAGACAGCCAAACTCTGCGCCACCATGGCTGCCGAGCTCGGTCTGAACCCGAAAGTGGCTAAACGCGCAGGTCTGCTTCACGATATCGGTAAGGTGGCCGACAACGAGGAAGAGCTTCCACACGCAATACTCGGTATGAAGACAGCTGAGAAATTCAAAGAGAAACCGGATGTCTGCAACGCCATCGGCGCCCACCACGACGAGATAGAGATGGAATCACTCATCGCACCTATCGTTCAGGTGTGCGACGCCATCTCAGGCGCCCGCCCAGGCGCCCGCCGTGAAGTCGTCGAGGCTTACATCCAACGTCTGAACAAACTCGAGAAGATGGCAATGTCATACCCTGGCGTCGTCAAGACCTACGCTATCCAGGCAGGCCGTGAGCTCCGCGTCATCGTCGGTGCCGACAAGGTCAGCGACCAGGAGGCCGACAGCATCGCATACGACCTCTCACGTCAGATCCAGACCGAGATGACATATCCTGGCCAGATCAAAATCACTGTCATCAGAGAGACGCGAGCTGTGCAGTTTGCGAAGTAGTTTCACGCAGAAACAGCAGAAACAAAGGAAATTTGGGGACAAAAAGATTTGTCCCCATTTTTTTTCAAGCAGAGATATCAATTTTTTTTCATATCTTTGCACTTTAAATTGCTTAAAATGAAAAGACTTTTACTTTTTGTTACGTTGATACTATTTGGACTCTCTGCTTTTAGTCAAGGCAGTTCACCTTTGAAAATTATTGGTTTCCATAAGATTTCTTCAGGAACTTTGGATTTGAAACCATTGAAAGACGAGATTGGCAGAGACAGCGATTTTGATGGTAATAAAGCTGCCTTGATAAGGGTGAAAACACATGGTTTTAACGAGAAAACTATGCTTGATTTCACTTTGTTTTCGCGTCCGGGAATGGAAATAATCCACAAAAAATATCAGGATGGCGAGATGTTGCTGTATGTGTCGTCAAACTGTAAGGGTACGATAGTGCTAAAGTATTTGGGCGAGTTTGAATTCAAATTGCCCAGCGAGTTGGAACCACAAAGCGTTTACATACTTATTCTTGGCATGGAGACAGCAACTTTGGTTCTCAAAGCAGTACCCACCGAGGCGGAGATTTACGTTGATAATCAAAAAGTTGGGACTGGATATGCCAGCACAGCGGTCGCAATAGGTATGGAACACAGCTGGAAAGTGCAAAGTGATGATTATTGGCCTAAGGAAGGAAGTGCGTATTTCGATAAACAAGACGAAAGAACAATAAATGTTGAACTTGATCCTAAATTCGGCTACATAACAATAAACACTATGCCAAGCGGAGCCGATGTTTACATTGATGATATAAAAGTGGGGACAACACCATACATCATGAAGAAAATAAAGATGGGACGCCATGCGGTGGAGGTGAGAAAAGAAGGCTATGCGTCATTTGGAGATATAATAACTATCAAACCAGGCGACAAAAACAACCAGTTTGAAAACATTACCCTTGAAAAAGCGGAGATATTTGTCGAACAGAATGTCGCACAGTTGAATCCCACAGTAACACAAAGCAAAAAAAGCGGAGTGATTTCTGTTTCCGACACAAAAAAAGTGTATTTCTCCTGCGGTAACCTTCAATATCAGGCCTCAACAGGAACATGGCGGTTTGCCGAACACCCTTGGGATATAATGGGAGAAGACAATGATAACAGATCAGCAAGCTATAAAGGTTGGATAGACCTTTTCTATTGGGGTATGTATGACAACCCGACAAAAATAGAACCGAAAGATAACGTAACTGACGGTGAATGGAAAAACTACATTATAGCCAATGGCGGTGACGACAGCTGGCGGTTGTTGACCCTTGATGAATGGAATTATGTCTTTCAAATAAGAAAGACAGCAAGTGGCAAAAGATTTGCAAAAGCCATTATTAACGGCATAAATGGAGTCGTATTGCTTCCTGACAACTGGAATGCCCAAAGCTACTACCTTAAAAGCACAGATATTATCGAAGCGAAATACAATAGCAACATCATCTCGCTAAGCGACTGGACAAACAAGCTGGAGGCTAACGGAGCGGTTTTCCTTCCTGCCGCAGGCAGTTATTCAGGGTCTTCTTTCTCAGTCGGCGCCGATGGCAACTATTGGACGACGTCACACGACAACTATGGCGTGATTAAATGGACTTTCAGCGATAAATTCATTGGCAGATCAAGTATAAATTACAAACCGGCTTTAAGTGTACGCTTAGTCTGCCCATACGAAAAATAATAAGTTTGATAATTTAGATTTTAAACATAATTATGAAGAAATTCGTTTTGCTTTTTTACCTGATGGCGCTGTCTCTCGTTACCTTCTCCCAGAACACATCGCCTTTGAAGATGATGGGTTTTCACAAGCTTCCTGATGAAACCGTTGACTTGAAAACATTGAAGGATGCGGTGGGCCGCGACAGCGACTTGGACGGCAATAAAGCCGCTTTGATAAGAGTGAAAGCACAAGGCTTCGATGAGAAAATCATGCTTGATTTCACCCCATTTTCGCGTCCGGGCATTGAAATAATTCACAAGAAGTATCAGGATGGCGAGATGTGGCTCTATGTGTCATCTAACTGCCAAGGTGCGGTGGTGATAAAATATATGGGCGAGTTTGAATTCAAACTACCGCAAAAGCTTGAGGCGAAAGGCGTTTACGAGCTTGTGATGGGAATGGAGACAGCAACGCTTGTAATCAGAGTCATTCCTGATGATGCCGAAATATTTATCGACGACGAGAAAGTGGGAATAGGCTATGTCAGCAAAGCTGTCGCGATAGGTTCAGAGCATCGCTGGAAGGTGCAGCGTGCCGAGTATGTGTCAAAAGAAGGTGTGAAACTCCTCACAGAAAGCGGTGAAGAAGTCATGGACATTGAACTCGACCCAAGCTTTGGTTATATAACCGTTAATAGTGTTCCGGCTGGGGCCGATGTTTACATTGATGAGCAGAAACTGGGAATAACACCTTATAACCTGAAAAAAATAAGTTTGGGTAGCCATGCTGTGGAATTGCGAAAGTACGGCTATGTGTCAACAGGTGAAATAGTAATCATAAAGGCAGGCGAGCATAACAAGCAGCTTGCAAATGTGACACTTGAAAGAGATAAGAATATTATTTTACAGCAAGCCGGACAACCTGCAAAAACAACGAAGTAGGCTCCCGTTTAAGTTTTTTAATGAATTATAAAAATAACAATTATGAAAAAGTTTTTATTGTCTTTTGGCCTTATATTGTTGGTTCTAAGCGCCATATCACAGAACTCGGCTTCATCTATTAGAATGGTCAGCTTTAATAAGCTTCCTAACGAAATTGTCGATATGAGGACGTTGAAAGAGGAAGCAGGCCGTGACAGCGATTTCGAAGGCAACAAAGCCGCCTTGATAAGAGTGAAAGCCCAAGGCTTCAACGAACGGACGATGCAGGATTTCACCTTGTTTGCGCGTTCAGGTGTCGAGATTATTCATAAAAAATATCATGATGGCGAGATGTGGCTCTATGTCTCATCGAACTGTCTGGGGACGATAGTCATAAAATATATGGGGGAATATGAATTGAAACTTCCTCAAAAACTCGAAGCAAAAAGCGTTTATGAACTCGTGCTCGGTATGGAGACGGCAACGCTCATAATTGTAGCAATGCCTAATAATGCCGATATTTATATTGACGGTGAAAAAGTAGGCTCGGGTTATGCCAGCAAGTCGGTTTCGATAGGCTCGGAGCATCACTGGAAAGTGGAATGCGCCGACTTTGTGACAAAAGAAGGTGTGAAACTGTTCCAGGATCGCGGAGAAGAAGTCATCGACGTCGAACTTGCCCCCAATTTCGGATATATCACAGTGACAAGCGACCCGTCAGAGGCTGAAATCCACATCGATGGACAGAGCGTCGGCACGACACCGTATAGCATGAAAAAAATCAGCATAGGCAGCCATACTGTTGAATTGCGGCAATATGGCTATTTGACATTGAAAAATACTGTCATTGTCGACCCGGGTGCCCATAACCGTCAACTTGAAAACGTCACACTTGAAAGAGATGCAAATATCACTGACCGACAAATTGCAAATTATGTTTCAGGCCAAACATATACAGACGCTTTCTCAATCAGCGAGACGGCAACAGTGTATTTTGCCAAAGGCAACCTGCAATATCAGGCATCAACAAAAACATGGCGTTTTGCCGAGAATCAATGGGATGCAATTGGCGAGGCCAACAAGAATGTTTCAAAAAAATATAGCGGCTGGATAGACCATTTCGGCTGGGGCACAGGTAAAAAGCCAACAAACACTTCAAAGAAAAGCGCAGATTACAAATCATTCGATGAGTGGGGGAAAAATAAAATATCAAATGGCGGTGGCAAGACATGGCGCACTTTGACCCAAGATGAATGGGAGTATGTTTTTAAAAAAAGACATACAAATAATGACATAAGATATGCTAAAGCTATAGTGAACAACGTTAAAGGCATCATCTTGCTTCCCGACGACTGGGACAATTCATACTATAGCCTGAACAACACCAACAGCAGCTGGGTCGGTTTTAGCAGCAACAACATATCCAAATCTGACTGGATAAACAAGTTTGAAGCTAATGGGGCGATTTTCCTGCCTATTACTGGAGGCCGTTACGGAACTGATGTGCTTAATACAGATGTCAGCGGCTTTTATTGGTCGTCTGTAGGCTACGAAACTGAATATGCTTACTATCTGTTGTTCACTGAAGATAAAGTTTGGCCGACTGACAGTGGTGGCAGAGCTGGTGCCATGAGTGTGCGTCTGGTCTGCCCAGCCGAATAATAATCTAAAATTTATAATGATATGAAGAAGTTTTGTGTTTTATCGATATTGCTACTGTTAACAGCTTGTTGCTATTCTCAAGATTACCGCAAAAACAGAAAAGAAGCTGAAAAATACAAAGCTGATGCGAGCTATTATTGTGGCGATAGTGGCGAATGTAAAAACCTGAAAAAGGCCGATGATGCGGCTCTTAACAGTCTTCTTGAGACCATATCGAATGACAAATCTTTGGAATATCTTTATTTTGTTGATTCCGACAGTGATGATGACGAACAACGCGCCAAAGCACTAGTTACATTCAGAGATGATTTGAAAAAACAGTCCCATGACCTGGTGTTAAACGACAGTGACGGAAGTGCACAAGTTCTTCGCTATATTTCGAAAGACAATTTCCAAAAATTATGTTCAAGAAGAGAAAAAACGATAACCGATTATATTGCTGACGGACAAACAGCAGAAGAACAGCTGCGATATGGAAACGCATTGCGTTATTACTATTGGGCGCTTATTTTGTGTTACTCGCATCCCGATGGCGGAAATCTGACATACCTATATGACGGCATGAACAGAGTGTCAACATATAAATGGCTGCAAAGGCATATTGATGATTTGTTGAATAGTATCGTAATACAACCCAAACGCCAAGAGAAAGCAGGCGATAACGAGTTTATTCTGTTCGTCACAAATGGCAGCGACAGACTTGAAGGCCTCGATTTTTCGTATAACAACGGCAACGGCAGCGCAAAAGGTTATACTACAGATGGATTGAGCTATATAAAACTGGTGGATGATGACATGAGCGAAGTGGTTATCTCAATAGAATTGGAAAACAAAACGATTGTCAAAGGCTTTGATGCCGATGTCTATAGAATAATCGACAAACTCGACGAACAAATTTATTTCCCTTCTGCAAGAAAAGTGGTGAATTTGGACAAAGCCAAGAAAATTAAAAATCTTGATGAAGTTAAGAAACACACGGGTTCTTCCACTATAGCGGCAGAATGTGAGCGTTCGGAAAGCTTTATGAGTTCCCTGTCATCGCCTCATGCCGAATATGCCAAAGTGATGGATGCAATTGACAAGATACTCGCTAAAAATAATAACAATAAAGCGGAAGAACTTAAAGAGTATTTCACCCCGGAAGGCATGGCACTGATGCGTAAGCTCCTCAGTTACGGCAAGGTGCATGTTGTCGGCAAACCATCATACAAATTCATCGATTTCAATGATGAAGTGATATGCCGCTCCATCCCAATGCAGTTTGACTTCTCACACAATGTCAGTTTTATGAGAGATATAGTGTTTCGTTTTGACAGTAAGACAAAAAAAGTAAAATCGATAGCGTTCCGTAACACCGACATTACAGAAAGTCAGATTTTGGGCAAGGAATTGTGGTCTAAAGAGGCTCGCCTGACTCTAATTAACTTTATTGAAGATTATCAGACAGCTTATGCATTGCAACGCAAGGATTATCTTGAGCAGATTTACTCGGAAGATGCCCTCATAATCGTAGGCTCGGTGCTGAAGGAAACAAAAAAAACTGATGATTTTCAAATGAAACAGGAGGTTAGGGTGAGATATGACACATTGTCGAAAAGCCAGTATCTTACCCGACTTAACAGAGTGTTTGATAATAACGAATTCGTTAACCTGAACTTTACTAACACAAAATTCAATACTGTTAACGGCAAACAAAATGTTATCGGAGTTCAGCTTCGACAGGAGTATTTTTCGAGTAGCTATAGCGATGTGGGATACCTTTTCCTAATGGTTGACCTTCGTGATGAGCTTCCGGTTATCCATGTGCGTACATGGCAACCTAACGAAACGCCGGTAGATGAGCTTATCGACAACACTTCGTTTGTTTTAAGATAAGTTTAATAGTTTTTGGGCTAATAGACCTTAAAAATGGACTTTGCAAAAATAAAAAAATAGAGACGCACGACTGTGCGTCTCCACTAATGGCTAATGGCTAATAGCTAATGGCTAACGACTAGCGACTAGCGACTAACGACTAATTTACTGCTCTTCTCAACCTTCCCGTTCACCACGAGGCTGTAGAAATACACGCCGTCGGCGAGGTCGCTCACGTTGAGGCTGAGCTTGCCGCTCATGCCGCTGATGTCGCTGCGGAGCACTTCCTGGCCCATCATGTTGTAAACGGCAACCATGGCGCTGTTGACACCCTCATTGAAGCTGTAGTCGAAGTTCACCACATCGTTGGCAGGTGTCGGATAAGCGTTGCTGAATGAGTCGACATTGCTGATTTCTTCAGCTCCATCCAATGAATATTTGAAAGTGACGTTGATGACGAATACGTCTTCAGGATTTGCGGCATCCCATATCTCTAATTTTAAATGCTGCTCCTGACCGAGCACTGTCATGTAGTCGTCGGCAATGTAATGACCGCTTAAAGCCATAATGTCGCCTTCATTGGCCGGAAGAGGGTCGATTTCCTGGACTCCGGTAGAAGGAGCAAGGCATAAGCCAAAGCAAATCCATGTGGATGTCCCTTCAACTAAGTTGGTAGGGGTCTTTCTGCCGGCGATTCTCATGTTCTCGTTGATGGTCACGTCAAACTCGATTTGCATCTCGCCACCTGGCTCGCCCCACACTTCAGAGCCGTCACCATAGATATAATATGATGCTCCGTTTTCAACGACATTGCCAGTCTCTTTTTCCTTTACTGTAAAACCCTGTGCCGATAATGCCATTACCGACAGAATCATTGTTAATGAAAGTAATAATTTTTTCATACGCGATTTATTTTTAAATTGTTAGTATTCATTTTTAGTTATTAGGTGCTTAACTATTAGCCATTAGGTCTTGACCCGCTAATGGCTAATAGCTAATGGCTTATTTAACGATTTCTGCAATCATCTTATCATCAGCGATGTTAGGCATCGTCACCTTCAGTCTCGGCTCGACCTCCATGGCGCGTCTGATGGCGAACATGGCTGGTTCGTTGCGGGCCCAGCTACGACGTGCGATACCGTTGTTCACATCCCAATGCAGCATGCAGTGCAGGCGTCTGTCAGCCTCTGGAGTGCCGTCGAGAACCATGCCGAAGCCTCCGTTGATGACCTCGCCCCAGCCTACGCCGCCGCCGTTGTGGATTGAGACCCATGTGGCGCCGCGGAATCCGTCGCCGATGACGTTCTGCACTGCCATGTCGGCGGTGAAGCTTGAGCCGTCGTAGATGTTGGATGTCTCACGGAACGGTGAGTCGGTGCCCGACACGTCGTGGTGGTCACGGCCTAACACGACAGGAGCTGTCAGACGGCCGTCAGCGATGGCTTTGTTGAACTCGGCAGCGATCTTGGTGCGGCCTTCACAGTCAGCGTAGAGGATACGAGCCTGTGAGCCCACGACGAGGTGGTTGGCCTGTGCGCCTTTGATCCACTGTATGTTGTCGTGCATCTGCTGCTGAATCTCCTTAGGCGATGACTTGGCGATGTCTTCCAACACCTTGCATGCGATGTCGTCGGTGACCTGCAGATCCTCAGGCTTGCCTGAGGTGCAGACCCAACGGAACGGACCGAAGCCGTAGTCGAAATACATAGGTCCCATGATGTCCTGGACGTATGAAGGATAACGGAACTTGCCGTCTTCTTTCAAGATGTCTGCTCCGGCGCGGCTGCTCTCAAGCAAGAAAGCGTTGCCGTAGTCGAAGAAGTACATGCCCTTGGCTGTCAGTCTGTTGACAGCTGCCACATGACGGCGCAACGAGGCGTAGACAGCCTCTTTGAACTTGGCAGGCTCTTCCGCCATCATCTTCTTTGACTCCTCCAAAGAATAACCTACCGGATAATAGCCGCCAGCAAATGGGTTGTGCAACGATGTCTGGTCGGAGCCTAAGTCCACCTGGATGCCTTTGTTTGCCGCATATTCCCAGAGGTCGACGACGTTGCCCTGGTAGGCGAACGAACGGGCTATCTTCTTTGCGCGAGCCTCGTTGACTTTCTCAAACAGTTCGTCGAGGTTCTCGTGAATCTCATCGACCCAGCCCTGGTTGTAGCGTTTCTGTGCCGCTGCCGGGTTGATCTCAGCTGTGATTGACACCACGCCTGCGATGTTGCCTGCCTTCGGCTGAGCGCCCGACATGCCGCCGAGACCCGCTGTGATGAACAGCTTGCCAGCCGGTGTGCCGCCTTGCTTACGCGATGCGTTCAACACTGTGATGGTGGTGCCGTGGACGATACCCTGTGGTCCGATGTACATGTACGAACCTGCTGTCATCTGGCCGTATTGCGTCACGCCGAGTGCGTTGTAACGCTCCCAGTCGTCCGGCTTCGAATAGTTCGGAATCATCATGCCGTTGGTGACGATGACGCGCGGAGCCTCTTTGTGCGAAGGGAACAGTCCCATCGGATGGCCCGAATACATCACCAAGGTCTGCTCGTCGGTCATGTTGGCGAGGTACTGCATCACGAGACGGTATTGTGCCCAGTTTTGGAAGATGGCACCGTTGCCACCGTAGATGATGAGCTCATGAGGATGCTGTGCCACCGCCGGGTCCAGGTTGTTCTGAATCATCAGCATGATGGCTGCAGCCTGACGGCATTTCGCCGGATACTCGTCGATAGGACGGGCATACATCTTGTACGAAGGACGGTAACGGTACATGTAAATGCGGCCGTATTTCTCCAACTCCTCGTAAAACTCAGGAGCGAGCTGTGCATGAAGCCTCTCCGGGAAATAACGGAGAGCGTTCTTCAACGCCAGTCTTTTCTCTTCTTTCGTCAAAATATCCTTGCGTTTCGGCGCATGGTTGATGTTTTTGTCATACTCCTTTACTTCTGGCAGCTGTTCAGGGATGCCAGCAAGTATCTCTTTTTGAAAATCATTCATTTAGCTATATTTTTTGTATTAATTTCCAATATTTTAACCTGCAAATTTAATAAATTTATATCTTTGCAGCATCAAATTAACAAAAAAATGAATAAAAAATATTTTCACAAGGTAATAATCGCGCTTGTCGCAATGCTGTTTTTGTCAAATGGATTGTTCGCTCAAACATTTGTAAATGAATCGTTTGCAAGAAAGATTGGCTCAAATTTTATCTCAAATAAGATGGGAAAATCAGATGTCCGCCTGAATCTTTTTCATACGGAAAACAACGCTGACGGACAGGCAAATCTTTACATCTATAACGTTGAAGGCGGCGGTTTTGTCATCGTGTCGGCTTCAAAATATGTAAAACCTGTTCTGGCGTATTCGTTGAGACATGCTTATGACGGAGAAATCCCTGAAACCGCCTGGTATTTCGTCAATAATTACAGTAAAAACATCGATTATTGCGAGAGACATGGCATTTTGATGGACGATGATGTTGAAAATGAATGGAAGTCGTTGGAAAGCAATGAGTTGCCGTCTGTACGCAATACAAATACAGTGGCGCCTCTGATTCAGACGTTGTGGAATCAGAATTATCCGTATAACTATTATGCTCCTGAATGCAACAATTATTGGAATGGCAACCATTGCTATGCCGGCTGTGTGGCTTGTGCCATGGCTCAGATCATGAAATATTGGGAGCATCCTATCCATGGTCACGGCTCACATTCGTATGTGCACGGCACTTACGGAGAGCTGTCTGCCAATTTCGGCGCTACTACATACGATTGGGACATGATGCCGCTTGAGCTTGGCTGGCAGGTCAGTGATGAGGCTAAAGCCGTGGCTTTGCTGATGTATCAGTGCGGCGTGAGTGTTAACATGAACTTCGGTGCCGAATCCAGCGGAGCCTATTCGAAAGATGTCGAGACTGCCATGCGTAAGTATTTCGGATATTGTGCGGCAGTTTATAAAGAACGCTCGCAATACTCTGAAGATGAATGGATTGCACTCTTGAAGAGTGAACTCGACAAGTCTCAGCCACTGTATTTCTCGGGTAGCAGCGACTCGGGTGGCGGTCATGCCATCGTTTGCGACGGCTACGATGAATATGATTATTTCAGCTTCAATCTCGGATGGAGCGGCTCCGGTAACGATTATTACAGCATCAATGATGTGGCAGGATACCATAACAATGAGGCTATAGTGATGAATATCAAGCCGTTAGAGATAAATTCCGATGCCAATGGCATCATTTATGTCGCTGCCGACGGCACTGGTGACGGCTCCTCATGGGCTAACGCCACACAATATCTCGAATATGCATCGGCTTTGTCAACTGATATCTTAACAAAGATTTGGGTGAAGTCGGGGACATATTACGGTGACGTGAACAATGACAAAGGAGCATTCATAATTTACAAACGCAACGGTATTTATGGCGGTTTTGCCGGCAACGAGACTTCTGATTTCAACCTCGACGACCGCGATTTTGAGACCAATCCGACCATCCTTGACGGACAAAACCAACGATGCGTGCTTTATCAAGTTGACAACATCTCCAACACAGAGTCTGCGGTTTGGGACGGATTCACCATACAGAACGGCTCTGCCGGCTCTGGTGGCGGTGCATGTATTGGAGGAAATACGCGTCTGTCGAACTGTAAGATATTGAATAACCATGCTGATGGCTTCGGCGGCGGCATCTATATCATATCCGCTTATTACAACAACTCGTCGGTACGGCTCGTCAACTGCCTGTTTGAAGGCAACAGCAGCTCGATGGGTGGCGCACTTTGCGACATGATTGGAGCAACTGTGGAAAACTGCCGTTTCACCAACAACACAGCCCTCACCAAAGGCGGTGCGTACTATATTTATGCCAACAAAGACAGCAAATTGGTGAACACTATCTTCGACAACAACGAAGCTAAACTCGGTGGCGCCATTTATAATAAAGGTGAGATTACCATGATAAACTGCGATTTGGTGAACAATAGAGTGACGGAAAACGGCGGCGCGATGTACAATGAGACGCATAACAGCAAGATTTGCAACAGCATCTTCTGGGGAAATAACAAAAACGGCACTCCGAGCCAGATCATGGGATTGTCGGATTACAGCTATTGCGCCATCCAAGGTGGCTACAACGGGGAAAACATTATTAATCTCGCGACAGAGAATGACGGCACTGATTCGGGCAATTATCCGCGTTTTGCCAACCCTGATGCAGGCGATTTCGCAATCGAAAGGACATCAGTCTGCGTCAACGCCGGCGATAATACGGTTCAAGGCATCGTCAACCCCGATTACCTCGGAAATCCTCGTATTGTCGATGGCAGAATCGACATCGGAGCTATCGAAAACCAGTATTACGACATGGCTGGTGAGGTCCTTGAAAATGAGTTTGAGGTATATCCTAATCCTATTGATAATCAATTGATTATTGTAAAAGAAGGAAGTCTTAAGGTAGAGATTTTCAATTCTTTAGGTCAGAAAATCATATCCACAGAGACGCAAAACGAGATGATTCTGAACACCTCCGAATGGAGCAGAGGCATCTATTTCGTGAAGGTGAACGGCGTAACACGCAAAGTGGTGAAGTAACCGATTGATAATCACCAGTTTTTTGGCTTTGAGAATGTGTTTCTGATGCCCAACAAAGTGGTGAAAAGCGTGAAAAATAAGTCGTAAACCGGCGTGAAGAACAATCCTAAGTTTTTCTCTCCCAATTGTTTGGCTGATTTTATGTATATCCAGTCCATGCTGATGCCATGCAGAAGCATGAGCGCGCCTATTGCCACATAATACAGTGGGCATCCTGTGTTGCAGACGAATGCTTCGGGAAGGCAGAACAGCGTTATGGCAGATGCATAATAGAACAGACGGCTCGACAGCAACATGCCCAAGATGATGTTTGTGGAGCGTTTGTACATATTGGCGGTGGAGTAGTGGCGGCGTTTCTGTCTGATCCAGCTGCCAAAAGTGTGTTTCGGCTCCGACTCCATGCGGCAACTCGGGTCGATGAAGATGCGTGTGTTGTGTTTGTTGGCCACCTGGCTCACGAAGATGTCGTCGTCGCCTGACGGTATGGTGTAATGCGAGGTGAATCCTTTGTTTTTGTAGAAAAGCTCGCGACGATACGACAGATTTCGACCCACCCCCATGTACGGCCTCTTTGCCAATGCCATAGAGAGATATTGGATGGCGGTGTAGAGCGTGTCGAAACGTATCAGCTTGTTTAACAAACCATTACGTGTGAAATACGGACTGTATCCGAGCACCACCTCGGTGCCGTTTTTGTATGCGCCCACCATGCCTTTTATCCATTGGTCGTTTTCCGGCAGACAGTCGGCATCGGTGAGTAGCAAAAGGTCGTGTTTTGCCGATTTTATGCCCATGCTCAGAGGGAATTTCTTGCCATGGAAGAAGTTGAGGCTCTGAGTGAGCGACACCACGTTGATGTCGGGACGCTGGTCGACAAGCGCCTTCAGATAGTCGGTGGTCTCGTCGGTGGAGCAGTCGTTGACAATAACGAGCTCAAAATCAGGGTAATCCTGCGACAAAATCCTCGGCACGAGCTCGATGAGATACTCGTAAGCGTCCTTGGCACAGACGATTACCGATACTGGCTCGTATTGGGGCTTGTCGTTGTCGTATTTTTTCTTCTTGAAAAACGCAAGACGGCTGAAAAGACCCCAAAAGTAGCACATCTGAATCAGCCACATCAGGCCAAATATGCATAAAATAATAAAACTCAATGAGTTATAGTTAAAAGAAATCTCCATGCTATTCAATATTTACAATTTGCAAAGATACAAAAAAGCCATTAGCCATTAGCCATTAGCCAATAGTTTTTTTTCGTCATTTTGACCGAAGCCGATAGGATTAATTCAGCAAATAAATTGATAGGAGATTTATTCACCAGAGGTGAATGCTTTCGCAAGCTCAGGTCTCCATTCCGTTCCATTTCATTACACTTCAGTCGAAATGACACTTGAGAATAAAATTCTTTTAACTTTTATCTTTTAACTTTTAACTAAATTCGTATTTTTGCACAAAATTTGGAAATGAAGTACAGTTTAGTCAAAAACGATGCGAAAAGCGATGCGCGTGCAGGTGTCCTAACCACTGACCATGGTGACATCGAGACCCCTATTTTCATGCCTGTGGGTACTGTGGGAAGCGTCAAAGCCACGCATATCCGTGATTTGGAAGAGGAGATAAAGGCCCAGATAATATTGGGAAACACGTATCATCTCTATCTGCGTCCGGGCTTGGATGTGCTGCACGAATGCGGAGGCCTGCATCAGTTTAACGGCTGGCATCATCCTATACTTACCGACAGCGGCGGCTTCCAGGTCTTCTCGCTGACGGATATCCGAAAGATGAAAGAGGAAGGCGTGGAGTTCCGCTCGCATATCGACGGCTCAAAGCATCTTTTCACCCCAGAGAGAGTGATGGACATCGAACGCACCATAGGAGCCGACATCATAATGGCTTTCGACGAATGCGCGCCGGGCACTTCCGACTACAAATATGCCAAGGAGGCGATGGGACGCACGCACCGCTGGCTCGACCGCTGTGTGAAACGTTTCAACGAGACGGAGCCGCAATACGGTTATTATCAGTCGCTGTTTCCCATTGTGCAAGGCTGCACTTACCGTGATCTGCGTGAGGAATCGGCGGAGTTTATCGCATCGAAAGACTGCGACGGCCATGCCATCGGCGGATTGGCGGTGGGAGAGCCTACCGAGGTGATGTACGAGATGATTGAGGTGGTGAACGCCATCTTGCCGAAAGACAAGCCCCGTTATCTGATGGGCGTGGGCACTCCGGCGAATATTCTCGAGGCCATCTCGCGCGGCGTGGACATGTTCGACTGCGTGATGCCTTCAAGAAACGGCCGTAACGGCATGCTTTTCACTTCGGAAGGCATAATAAACATCAAAAACGAGCGTTGGAAATATGATTTTTCGCCTCTTGACGAGAATGGCACGGTTTTTGTTGACAAACACTATTCGAAGGCATATCTGCGCCACTTGATAATCTCGAAAGAGATACTCGGCCCTATGATTGCCACGGTGCATAACCTCGGATTCTACCTCTGGCTGGTGAAAGAGGCACGCAGACATATCTTAGAGGGCGACTTCACTGAATGGCGTGACATGATGCTTCCGAAGGTGACGAATCGTATATCGTAGATTTATAAAATATTGACAATGAACAAGTTAGACTGGTATATTTTTAAAAAATTCATTGGCACGTTCTTCTTTGCCATCAGTCTGCTTATTGTCGTGGTGATAGTGTTCGACGTGTCGGAAAACGTCGACAGCTTTATCAAAAACAACGCCTCGTTATATGAGGTGGTGTTTCATTTCTACATCCCGTTTATACCTTATTTTATTAATCTGTTTATCTACCTGTTCACGTTCATCTCGGTGATTTTCTTCACTTCGAAGATGGCGGGACATACCGAAATCATCGCAATCCTCAGCAGTGGCATCAGTTTCCGAAGGTTTTTGTGGCCATATATTATGGGAGCCCTGCTTCTTGCCGGAGGCTCGTTCTACCTCGGTAACTTCCTGATTCCCAGGATGGATACGGTGCGTAGGACGTTTAAAAACCAGTACATGGAAAACCTGACGAAGAGCTCGGGCTCTAACATACATGTGCAGATCGAAAAAGGCACCTACGCCTATATGTCGAGCTACGATATGAAGAGAATGACGGGTTATAAATTCACTTTGGAAAAGTTTGATAATCATGAACTTGAGTACAAACTGAGCTCTGATAAAATCGTTTACGACACTGTGCGAGACAGATGGACTGTTTTCAATTACGTGGAGCACCGCTTCAAGCCGGAGGAGAGTCTGGCTAAGGGCAAGATAATGGACACCACCCTGAACATGAAGCCTTCGTATTTTTATTTTGTCAAGGAGGATTTTGAGGAGATGAACCTCATAGAGCTGAATCGGTATATCGACGAGCAACATGCGAAAGGCGCCGACAACATCTTGCCTTACGAGATTGAGAAACACAAGCGTTTGGCAATAGGCATCACGATAGCGTTCGCGTACATACTATTTCTGGAATTCTTCAGGGTTTTTGCCATCTCCGGCGTCATCTCGCCATTCATGGCAGGGTGGCTTCCCAATATCATTTTCGCGACAATAGGAAGCTATTTCGTGGTTAAAGCTCCGAAGTAGCACTCACGTCATTTCTTTAATATTTTTTCATATACTTCTTAACAAATAAAAAAACTTTTGTACTTTTGCATCAAGAACCGAAACGAAAATTGTTTCAGGTTTGGGTTAAGAAAAAATATTTCACTTTTAAGTGAAGTTTAAAAATTATTAGTATATTTGCAAACTTAAATTTGTGAGGCTATGGGAAGAAATACAACGTTGAAGACAATAGAAAAGAACGATGTAGTTTGTCTTTATTCTATTAGTTTTGATGGAAATGAAAAGAGTGAGTTTGAGAGATTTCTTGCAGAATTTAAGGATAACGCAAGGCTGAACAAAGACTTTCAGTGGAAAACAACATTATCACTGGCATAGAAAACATTGTTTTTGAGATATGATACAGAACAAATTATTCAGAGAGTGTTTGGAAGCAATTCCAGAGGATAGGATGGCTGAATTTGAACTTTCGTTTGCTATTGCCGAGCGGATTGTGGAAGTGTTGAAGCAGAAAGGCATGAATCGCCGTGATTTGGCTAACAAGCTCGGCAAGCGTGAGTCGGAGATTATCAAATGGCTGACAGGAAGGCATAATTTCACTATTAGCACACTTGCGCATATAAGTTGGACTTTAGGAGAGGATATAATCATGGTGGCAAGAAAGCAATATGACATCGCTGATGAGAATTATATGAGGGTTGCAGAAGAGCAAATGGAGTATGGTGTAAAACATGATGCAAACAAAAAATGATATTTTTTCATTTGACAATCAATAATTTTCATATCTTTGCGTCGTTAAATCGTTAAAAACTATAAAGAAACAGATAGAGAGAAGTTAAAGACATATAAAAAGCATTAGCTTAAAAGCTTGTTCATAGAAAACTACCACTTTTTGAGAACAATTCAAGCAAGTAAAGCCAATGCTCACGTGTATTTCCACGTGGGCTTTACTTATTAAGTTGAATTGTTGGGCTGTGGTAGGCCTCTATGAACAACGAGATGTAAAGTACCACGTTTTTTTTATGCTCTTCTCAAAACAAAATGGAAATACAAACTAAATTAATAAATATGAAGAAAAATTTACGATTAAAAAGGGTGTTGCTATTAACCCTGGTTGTCCTGCTGCTAGGTGTGACGGGAATAACAAAAGTAAAAGCTGAGAGTTTTACAGTTAACGGATTGCGATACACAATAACAAATACAACGCAATATTATGTTAGTGTATCCAGAGAATCAGCAAGCCTGTCTGGAGCAATAACAATCCCATATTCCGTTATGTATAATAACAAGTCATACAGGGTGACAGCAATAAATGATTTTGGTTTTCAAAGCTGCAGCGGTATCACATCTATTTCCATGAGCAGCTCTATACTTACAATTGGAGCACTTGCGTTTACTGGCTGTAGCGGGCTTACAGAAATAAATATCGGTACCAATGTTACATCCATAGGCTCAGAGGCATTTTCGGGTTGCACAAGCCTTAATTCTATTACAATACCAAAGAATGTGACCTCGTTAGGATATGCAGACAACCTGTTCTATGGGTCTGGCGTGGGACAAATAATCGTTGATTCAGAGAATACAAAATATGATTCACGGAACAACTGCAACGCCATTATAGAAACAAGTACAAATACACTCCGGTGTGGTTGTAAAAATACTGTAATACCCAACACTGTAACTACTATTGCTAATGCGGCTTTTGACCATTGCTCGGGTTTAACCTCTATCACAATTCCAAATTCGGTAACTAAAATTGAAGACTGCGCTTTCAATTATTGTAGCGGTCTAACTTCGATTGATATACCTAACTCTGTGACTTACGTTGGAGGTTGTGCTTTTTATAGTTGCAGTAATCTTTCATCAATATCTTTGGGGAATTCTGTCTCTTCTATTGGAGCTTATGCTTTTTTAAATACAAAATGGTATAAAAACCAATCCAATGGGTTGTTATATTTGGATGGATGGTGCCTCGGTTATAAAGGGGACAAACCGACTAATACATTGACGATTGAAGAAGGAACGAGAGGCATTGCCGGCATGGCTTTTCCTACTTGTAATGGTCTTACAAATGTTGTTCTTCCTAATTCATTGCTCTATATTGATTATAGCTCTTTTGAAAGTTGCTCGGCTTTAACATCTCTAATAATACCCAATTCCGTAACTACTATTCATCATGGAGCTTTTTTGGACTGTACCGCTTTGGCTTCTGTTGTTATTGGTAGTTCGGTGAATCTTATAGAATCTAATGTATTTACTGATTGCGGCAATTTAACTTCAGTTTACATGCTTGCTTCAACAGTCCCTACTTTGGATAGGCTGGTTTTTAACTATACTCATGAGGATTTAATAATTTATGTACCATACGCTTCGCTGAACGCATACAAAACCGCATCCAACTGGAGTGACTATGCAAGCAGAATACAGCCAATGGTCTACACTACAATCTCAGGCTATGGCAATAGCACCGCAAGCGACAAATGGGCATTCATCGCATCACCGGTTACATCAAATGTTGATCCGACAACCATAGATGGTTTAATCGCTGAAACGGCATCCGAATTCGACCTCTACCGCTTGAACCCAAATGCCGCTAACGAATGGGAAAACTGGAAACAAACAGGTGACCACTATCATTTCGACATGATTAATGGAAGAGGTTATCTTTACGCTAATAAAAACGATGTCAACTTTATTGTTAAAGGAGACATGTTTACTGGAAATTATAAAAACGTAAACATTCAGGAAGGTTGGAACCTCGTGGGGAATCCTTACGGTCAGGATGCATATATCAACAGAAGCTATTATAAGATGAATGCCGCAGGCGATGATATTGAAGCGGTTTCGGCATATACCACTACGGCAATTCCCGTCTGCACTGGCGTGGTTGTTCAAGGAGCTTCAAATTCAGATGTTGTTAGATTTACTAAAACAGCTCCTTCAAAATCGACAGATAACGGCGGTTTGCAGATGACATTGACAAAAGCAAGTGCACGAGGCATTGAGATGCAGGACAAGGCTATCGTAAGCTTCGATGAGAACACTCTGCTAGGCAAATTTATCTTCAACGAAGATAATGCGAAACTATACGTTCCACAAAATGGCGAGGATTATGCTATTGCATACAGTAACGGTCAAGATGATATGCTACTCTATTTCAAAACGAAAGAGACCGGCACTTACACAATCAACTTTGACAATAATACTGAATTGAAAGATGCTTATTTGGTTGATAAATTTGAAGGTGCCATCGTTGATCTCAGTGTGTGCTCAAGCTACATATTTATAGGCTCGGCTGCCGACAGACCAGACAGATTTGTTATCAGATTTGAGAACCCTGAGAATTCAGTCGAGAACTCTATGTTTGCTTATCAACATGGTAATGAAATCATTGTCAACGGCGAAGGCGAACTGCAAATATTTGATGTGATGGGTCGTTTGATTGAAAAGCAAAATATAAATGGTATTGAAACGATTGAAAAGCCGTCACAGAATGGCGTTTATATCATGAAATTGAATGATAAGACACAAAAAATTATTGTTCATTAAAAATTGGAGGGAAATAAAATGAAAAAGATATTATTCGCAATAGCATTTACAGTTATAATGGTTTTTGGCGCCAGCGCACAAACTGACGGATTCTTCACATGGAATTACAATGATGAGCTTGTCGACAGATACACTAATCCGATAAATGGCGATGGTTTCGCGTTGCCATCTGGG
>CADAFC010000020.1 GCA_902787095.1 uncultured Bacteroidia bacterium | reverse complement strand
TGGCGTTCGCCTTGCATAACATCCCGGGCTATCCGAAAAACAAGATTTTGCTGAGAAAAGGCTGTTTCGCCGCCGGCTCGCTGGGCTTGAAACTCATATTCGACGGTGTCACTGCACATGCGTCGCAGCCTGAGACAGGCCACAGCCCGCAGCATGTTTTGTCAGCGCTGATTGACATTTTCGGCAAGAAGGCCGCTATGTTGCAAGAAGAGAAACCGCTCACCATGATGACGATGACACATGCCGTATTGGGCGAGGAGACCTTCGGTGTGGCTCCTGCTCATGCCGAGATATGGCTCACCCTGCGCTCGTTCGACAACGAGAAGCTGCAGCATCTCACCGCCGACGTGGTGCAGCTGTGCGCCATGGTCGCCGAGAAACAGGATTTCGAGTTCGGAAGCAGCATCCATGAGGCGTTTTCTGCCACCATGAACAATGACGAGGCAGTGCAGATTATTGAAAATGCCGCCAAGTCGTTAAACATTGATTGTCAATATCTTGAAGAACCATTCCGCTGGTCGGAGGACTTCGGACGCTTCGCTGATGTGTGCCCGATCGGGATGTTCGGATTGGGCTGCGGTGAGGAGCATCTGCCACTGCATAACCCGGAATATGTGTTTGAAGACGATATCATTGAAACAGGAATTGATATCATGCACGTCATTTCGACTGGAGCGTAATGAAATGAAGCGAAATGGAGACCTGAGCATGCGAAATGACAAAAAAAATTGACTTTGTGAAATTTTTTCGTATTTTTGCAGAAATTTGTACAATTTTTTTATATGAAAAACAACTTTTTTAAGACTTTATTTTTTGTGGCCGAGATGACATTAGGATTGTTGTCGCCAGTTAATTCTTTTGCCCAAAAGAATGATAACTTTTTTCAGGCTGAAGACGGGCTTAATCGTGATATGGAATCGGAGGCATCGATTACGGTAACCCATAACAATTTTGAAACGGTGCCTCTTGGCAGCGGACTTGCGGTGCTTGTGGCAGCAGGATTGGGCTATGTCGGCTTTAAGAAAAGAAAAAGTTTGAAGAAATATGGCATTTTAACGCTTGCGGCGGTGATGCTTTTAGGCTTTACGCAATGTAAGAAAAAGAAAGAAACTACAGCTCCGGCAATCATCGAACAGACTATCAATATGACGCTGAGAGTCGACAACGGCAAAGTCAACATAACTCCTCCCAATGTCACTTTTGAGAATGATGACAAGTTGTATATCTCGCAAGGCACTCAAAATCTGGGTACAATTACTTATGACAGTGATAAAAACCAATTCGCCGGTGTGATAAAGAGTGTGGGGGAGTATATCCAACCAGATAAGAAATTCAGATTATGTTTGTTTGGTGGCAAAGGCTTTACCCCAGTGACCGAGGGTGATGATTTGACGTTGGATATCTCCGACCAATCGGCAAAACTGCCTATGCTTTCGTTGGGTGAGACAAACGAGGCATATTCAACTGGCGGTTTTGTGGGTACAGCCTCATTGACAGCTAAATGCGCTTTGGTCAAATTCAATGTGGTAGCCGACGAGTATTCACAAAACTATCCTGTCTATGTCAAAGCGCAGTTTAACAAAGCTGAAGTGCCTAATGATGCGCTTACACCCATCACATATTCAAAAGTGGATTCGGATTACATCAAACTTGCAGCCGGTTCGGGGGAAAAATTGGCAGTTATGGCTCCTCAAGAAGCAAAGGCGTTGACAAGACACAGAATCAACGAGACATATCTTGTGACACAGGGCGCTATGCCTGAACTACAGGAGAACAAATACTACGCCGACCCCGTCGAAGTGACGGTTCAAGACCTTTATTTCAGCGTCGGAGGCGGCAAAAAAGTCTATTTCTCAAAAGGAAATTTGTGGATTAATAACAGTAGTTCCAACCCGAGCTGGCAATTTGAGATTCCACAATATGACACCCATGGCTTTTTTGGAGAGTTCTATTATCAAAACTATGTGGGCGATGATATGAGTCATTTCGGCTACAATCCACAAGGACATGAGTATTATTTGACGGCAGAAGATAATAGCTTGTATGGCGGCGATAATTTAGGGACATGGGTTATTGATGGCAAGACATGGAGAGCGCTCGACAAAGCGGAATGGGAGGCGTTGCTCGGCAGGACAAAGACTATAGGCGGCCAAGAGAGAACTCTGCACGGATATGCCAAATTGAATGAAACAGAGGACTATGTGACATACGGACTGATATTGCTCCCCGACTGTTGGGATGGCACAGGCTATGACTTTATATATTTCAATGACGATAGAGCGTATTGGAACGAGTTGGACAGGACAACATGGAGCACTTTGGAGACTTTGGGAGCCGTGTTTTTGCCTTTGGGAGGATTCCATGAGTGCCGTAACGATGGCTATGTGCATATTACAGACAGCGGTGTCACTTATGCTGCTTATACAACCGGATGCGCAGCGTATTATTGGACA
This sequence comes from uncultured Bacteroidia bacterium, assembly GCA_902787095.1. Lineage (GTDB taxonomy): Bacteria > Bacteroidota > Bacteroidia > Bacteroidales > F082 > Limimorpha. Next base: position 19,541 of record CADAFC010000020.1, on the reverse strand, counting down.
AACTCGACCTTAGATAATGATAAAGCTTATGTCTTGGGCGCCAGTTTGCGTATGGACGGACCTGTTACAAGAGATATCAGCGTGTATCCGGGGCCTCGTTTCCGGGGATGCAACATCCGTTTGGTCCGTGACAGAGAATAGTATTGAATGATGAAGAATATATGTGTTTTTTGCGGAAGCAGCGTCGGCTCCGACAAGCGTTACGCTGAGGCGGCGGCCCGTTTGGGCGACGTCCTCGCCGACAACGGCTGCACCCTGATTTACGGTGGCGGCAGCATCGGCCTGATGAATGTCATCGCCAACACTATGCTCGAACGCGGCTGCGAGGTCATCGGCGTGATGCCCGATTTTCTGCTCGGCCATGAGATAGGTCATCCGAGTATCACAAAGATGATTCCGACAAAGACCATGGCGGAGCGCAAGGAGATACTGATTCTCGAATCGGACGCCTTCATCGCCATGCCGGGCGGCTTCGGCACCCTCGACGAGTTCTCGGAAGTGGTCGTCGCCGACCAGCTCAGACTCATCGAGAAGCCTGTAGCATTGTATAACACCCTCGGATATTACGATGACCTGGTGAGGTGGATAAACCGAGGCATTAACGATGGCTTCGTGCGTGGCGACCACAGCAAAAACATCATCGTCACCGACGACCCGAAGGAGCTGTTCCAACGGCTGGAGCAGTATCATCCGGTCACGATGGAGAAATGGATTCATGATATCAAGGAAGAGGTTAAAAGAGAATAGATAAGGGTTAAAAGAGAAAATGATTAAGAGAGAAAAGCTTCTTGTTTATAAATTTAAAAACTATGAATATTATTGGAATAACAGGAACTTTAGGTGCAGGTAAAGGCACAATAGTTGAATATCTCGTGGAGAAAAAAGGCTACGTCCACTATTCGGTGCGCGCCTTCCTCGCTGAAGAGATAAAACGTCGTGGCATGGAAGTGAACCGCGACACTTTGACAATGGTAGCCAATGAGTTACGTGCCAACAACAGCCCGAGCTACATTGCCGAACAGCTCTATGACCGTGCTTATAACAACGGCAAGGACGCCGTCATCGAGAGCATCCGCACCCCCGGTGAGATTGCGGCATTGCGCTCAAAAGGCAACTTCCACTTGTTTGCCGTCGATGCCGACCGTAAAGTGCGTTATGAGCGTATCACAGAACGCAAATCGGAGACAGACTCAGTGAGTTACGAGACGTTCTGTGCCAACGAGGATCGCGAGATGAACAATGCCGACCCTAACAAACAGAACCTCGGTGAGTGCATCCATCAGGCTGACTATGTGTTCCAAAACAACGGCAGCATCGAAGACCTCGACAAGAAAGTGGAGGAGGTACTCCAAGATATTGAGAATCAGAAGTATAAGCGTCCATCGTGGGACGAATATTTCATGAATCTCGCCGACACCGTGGCTGAGCGAGCCACATGCGACCGTGGCCGCAGCGGATGCGTCATCGTGAAAGACCGCCAGATTCTCGTTACAGGCTACGTCGGATCGCCACGCGGACTCCCGCACTGCGACGAAGTGGGACATCTGTTCAGAAAAATGATTCACGCTGACGGCCGTATCACCGAGCATTGTGTGAGGACGGTACATGCCGAGCAGAACGCCATCGCACAGGCCGCCCGCAGAGGCATAGCATTGGAGGGAGCCACGCTGTATTGCCGAATGACTCCATGCCGCACCTGCGCTATGCTGATAATAAACTGTGGAATCGTGCGCGTGGTGTGCCAGCGCAAATATCACGACGGCGCCGAATCGGAGGAGATGTTCCGCCAGGCCGGCATCAAGCTCGAATACGTGTACGACGAGGTTCAGACGTACGATAGACAATAACACACATCGTCATTTCGAGCGAAACGAAGTGAAGTCGAGACCCGAGCAAAGCGAGAGCTTTCACCTTGGTGAAAAAATCACCGCCATCTGAGTTGGTACGTAACAATCAATTGGCGGTGATTTCTCCATTACGCTTTGCTTCAGTCGAAATGACGTCAGTTTCTGTTATGTAATATATCAATTGCTAAATATATCGCGTGCCTCATCGCTTCAGGGTCAGCGACATTCTTGTTTGCTATGTCGTAGCCGGTGCCGTGTGTCGTGGAGGTGCGCACCACTGGTAGTCCCGCGGTGAAGCTCACCCCGCCGTCGACAGCGAGCACCCTGAATGGCGTGAGACCTTGGTCATGGTACATGCTCAGGATACCGTCGTATTTGCGCCAGGCGTCAGAGCCGAAGAAACCATCGGCAGGGAAGGGACCGAATGCCATAATACCTTGATCTTTAACGACTTCCATCGCTGGCTTGATGATTTCCTGTTCCTCGCTTCCCATGATGTTGTTGTCGCCTGCATGAGGGTTCAACCCCAAAACCGCAATCTTTGGCGCCACTATGTTGAAGTCTTTTATCAAAGAAGCGTTCATGAGTTTTAACTTCTTGATAATCAAATCTTTAGTTATGGTCGCCGGAACGTCTCTCAATGGGATGTGGTTGGTCACGAAGCCGATGCGCATCTGATGGTTGACAAGTAGCGTAATGTATTCATTTTCAGGGAAAAACGACTTTATGTAATCAGTCTGACCTTTGAATTTGAACTGCTCCGAGATGATGTTGCTTTTGTTGATAGGTGCTGTCACCAGGGCATCGATGAGACCGTTACGCAGGTCGTTGGTGGCGAGTTTCAGAGCCGCAAACGAAGCTTTACCTGCTATTGGAGTAGAGAAACCAGGCTCCACCTTGAGTTCTTCATCAGTGTGGTTGATGATGTTGATGCGTTTCTGCTGCGCCTGCGACGCGTCACGTATCACGGCGTAAGACATCTCTTCCATGCCGAAATTCTTCTTGTAATACGAAAAGACTTTCGACTGTCCGTAAACGATAGGGGTAAATGCTTCAAAAATGCGTGAATCAGCTAAAACTTTGAGAATCACTTCATAACCTATGCCGTTGATATCGCCTTGGGTGAGGCCGATTCTCGGAAGACTGGATGTCTTGATTGGTGGTGTCATGGGAAAAGCTCGTTTTTAAAGCGTCAAAATTACAAAATGATTTTCAAAAATCCAAATTAATTTTAATAAATTTTTAAAAATCAATTATTTATGTAAAAATTTCGTAACTTTGCATTATGCAAAACGAAGGTTATACGATTAAACGCATTGCCTCAATAATTGGAGGTGAAGTTGTTGGTAATCAATCAGATACAATGGTTGTCGAAGATATTCTTTTCGACAGCAGACTGCTTATTGACGCTGAGAACACGTTGTTTTTTGCGCTTAACAGCGGGCGCAACGACGGGCACAAATATATCAAAGATTTGTACGAAAAAGGCGTAAAGGCGTTCGTCATTTCCCGCAAAAACGTTGAAAATCTGTATCCTGATGCCGCCTTTGTGGTCGTTGACGACACTTTGTTGGCTTTGCAGACCCTCGCCGCATACCATCGCGCACAGTTTGACATTCCGGTGGTCGGCATCACTGGAAGCAACGGCAAAACAGTGGTGAAGGAGTGGCTGTATCAGATATTGTCACCCTCGATGTCGGTGTGCCGCAGCCCGAAAAGCTACAACTCGCAAATCGGTGTGCCGCTGTCGGTGTGGCAGATGAAACCTTCGAATGACGTGGCAGTCATCGAGGCAGGCATCTCGCGTCCTGGCGAGATGGAGAGGCTGCGCGACATCATCAAACCGACAATAGGCGTTTTTACAAATATAGGCGCCGCACATGGCAAGAATTTTGAGAATGTGGGGCAGAAGATTGAAGAAAAAATCAAATTATTTAAGGGTATTGGCGCCGGCCTTAAGGCCGTTAATGGCATTAATGGCGTTAAAGGCTGCGCTGAAACCAACAAATTGGTTTATTGCTCTGATAATATAGAAATCTCTTCAGCAATTTCCAATGCAAAAATTCCAGCATTTTCATGGAGCAAAATTGATAAAAATGCCGATTTATACATTTCAGAAATCGACCATACCGATAACGTCAGTAAGGACGCGGCGCGCCACGTCCCAACACGTATTGTCGGATGTTTCCGTGGACAAACAATAAGTATCACCATCCCATTCATTGACAACGCCTCTATTGAAAACGCCATCAACTGCTGGTGTGTGGCATTGTTGTTGAACGTCCCTAACGAGCAGATTGCCGAACAAATGGCACATCTCGAGGCTGTGGAGATGCGAATGGAACTCAAGGCTGGCGTGCGTAACTGTCAGATTATCAACGATTCATATAATAACGACAGAAATGCACTCGCCATCGCGCTCGATTTCATGAACGCGCAACATCACGACAACAAGGTGCTGATATTGTCGGATATTTTACAGAGCGAACAAAAAGAAGAAGACCTTTACAAAGACATTGCCCAACTCATTGAAAATAAAGGCGTTGACACGTTTATTGGCATAGGTCCAGCCATCTCTAAATATATGGACAAGGCATGCCTTGTCCCAACAGGTCAAGGTGTTTCATCCAGTAAGGATAAGGCATGCCTTATCCAATATTTCTACAAGTCGACAAGTGATTTCCTCAACAATCATCCGATGAAAATGTTTGAAAATCAGATAGTTCTGCTCAAAGGCGCACGTAGCTTCGAATTTGAGCGCATCATGAAGGTGTTACAGCAGAAGTCGCATGAGACGGTGCTCGAAATCAACCTCGACAACCTGATAAAAAACCTCAACTATTATCGCGGCAAGCTGAAAAAAGACACCAAGATGATGGTGATGGTGAAGGCGTTCGCATACGGCAGCGGCAACTACGAGGTGTCTAACGCTCTCGCATTCCATCATGTTGATTATCTTACTGTTGCGTATGCCGACGAGGGTGTGGACCTGCGCAACCGCGGCATAAAACTGCCAATCATGGTGATGACACCGGAGACCAACACATTCGACACAATCATCCTCAACGACCTTGAACCCGACATCTACAGCTTCCGTTGCCTCTCGCAGCTGGAAGATGCCATAAATCAATTGGACCGACCTCTCAACAAGCCTGTCGGGATACATATCAAAGTCGACACTGGAATGCACCGTCTCGGTTTCCTTCCAGAAGAAATCGACACCTTGATTGAGCGTGTGAAAGCTAATCCAAATCTGCGAATTATGAGTGTCTTCTCGCATTTTGCCACGAGCGACATGCCTGAGGAAGACGATTTTGTGAAGCATCAGATCGGGCAGTTCGAGCTGATGAGTTCTAAGATTGTGGCGGCATTCCCTTACAAGATAATGCGTCATCTTTTGAATACCGCCGGCATCACCCGATTTACTGATTATCAATATGATATGGTGCGTCTGGGCATCGGTGTGTATGGCGTGGCGGTCGTCGACGAAGACCGTGGCAAGCTGCACAACGTGATGTCGCTGAAGACGACAATCAAGCAGATTAAGGAATACGGACCTGGCGAGACCATCGGTTACGGTCGCCACGGAAAGATTACCAAACCATCGCGGATAGCAGTGATTCCTATAGGTTACGCTGACGGACTGCGTCGACAGCTGGGCAATGGCAAGGCCTGTTTCTGGGTCAACGGGAAGCCTGCGCCGATCATCGGCAACATCTGCATGGACCTCACCATGATTGACGTCACCGGCATCGACTGCCAGGAAGACGACACGGCGGTGCTGTTCGACGACAGCCATCCGATAGAGATAATAGCGGAAGCATGCGACACGATTCCGTACGAAATCATGACACGCATCTCACAAAGGGTGAAGCGAATCTATGTAAAGGAATAAGGCTTACGTCATTTCGACTGGAGCGTAGCGAAATGGAGACCCGAGCAAAGCGAGAGCTTTCACCTTGGTGAAAAAATCTCCGACAAAAGATTTTGATGAATCCAATTGCCGGAGATTTCTCGACTCCACTTTGTTTCGCTCGAAATGACGAGGTGGATGCTATATTTTCTTCAGCAGTATCAAATACACCGGGAAGTGGTCGGAATAACCACCCTGCCACACACCGCCGGCGAACGAACGCCACGGGTATCCGTTGTAGCGGCCGTCGTGTTGTTTGAGGTATTCCTTGGAGTGTACCATAGGCTTGAGCATCTGGTAAGTCGCATATGGGTCGTTTTCGTCTTTGAGCAACGACTGTGTGATGATGCATTGGTCGAGCACGCCTTTCACGTCACGGTAATAGTTTGTGCCTTCGCCGTTTTTGTGCATTTTCCACATGGGGTTGTAGAAGTCGTCGTCTTGCAAGTCCTCCACACGGCCTTTTGCGCGCAGGCCTTCTATGATACTCTTGTTGGTGGGGTAGTCGTTGTAGTCGCCCATCATGACAATCTTTGAGCCTGGTTTTGCGGTCATGATAGAGTCGGCGATATGGCGGCAGAGGCTTGCGGCGGCCATACGTCCGGGCAGTGAGCGTTTCTCGCCTCCGTAACGTGAAGGCCAGTGCATCACTATGAAGCTGAACTCCTCATCGTCGAGGATGCCTGTCACCACGAGCTGATCACGCGAGATGAAGTCGGGCTGTCCCGGCACATTCAGACGGTATGACTTATGGTTGGTCACCTTGAAAAACTTCGGGTTGTAAAGCAATGCCACGTCGACACCACGACGGTCAGGCGAGTCGTAATGAACAATCTGGTAGTTGCGGTTGGCAATCTCAGGCTGTGCCACGAGGTCTTCGAGCACCACGCGGTTCTCAACCTCCGAAACGCCCAGCACCCACAGGCCTTCTTCGGTGTGAATCTTGTCGTTGGGGTCGGTGCCTATCGTCGAGATGGCGTATGCCATATTATGCAGCTTGGTGGTATATTTCTCCGTGTTCCAAGCATTTTTGCCCTGAGGCAGAAACTCTTCGTCGTTTTTGATCGGGTCGTTGATCGTATCGTAAAGATTCTCAAGGTTATAAAAACCCACGAGGCCGACTTTGAACTGCTGTTGGGCAGTCATAGAGGTGATGACGAAAAGCATCACGATTGCCAGAAGATTTAATCTTTTCAACATAAATCAAAATATTTGGGTACAAAGTTAGATAAAAATTTTCAAACCACAATGAAAAAGATTAATAATTAATTTTCACCTTTTTTATTTTTATAAGGAAAAAAAATCTAACTTTGCATGATTAAAATTTGTTAAATGAAAAAATATCTACTATTAATTCTGATTGCGGCATTCGGCCTGAAACTGAATGCACAACTGGTGGAGAACGTCACTGTGTTGAATGACACTGTCAAAGACGAAAACACCACATTGCCCACAATCATCATGATTGAGACGGATTATGATGATGCTCAGAGCTCTACGGATATCTCGAGTTTCTTGCAGTCGGCACGTGACGCGTTCAACAGTATCGCGGCATATAACTTCAGCACAAGAAGGTTCCGTATCCGTGCTCTCGACTCGAAATACACCGATGTGTTAATCAACGGCGTTCTCATGAACGACCCTGACGGCGGTCGCCCGTATTACTCGAACTGGGGCGGACTCAACGATGTGATGCGTAACTCCGTGATATTGGTGAACTCGGGCATCACTTACGACGACTTCGGAGGTCCGGGTGGCGTGACGGCGATCTTCACGAGAGCCAGCTTGTACCGCAAGCAAGCCTCGTTGAACTACGCGCTGTCGAACCGTTCGTACAACCATCGTCTGATGCTGACATACAACACCGGATTGATGAAAAACGGATGGGCGCTTTCGTTCTCATTTTCAGGACGTTACACTCGGATGGACAGCCCGTTGAGCTGGTCGGAAGGCACTTGGTACGACGGAACGAGCTATTTCTTCTCGGCTGAAAAAAAGATCAACAAGAAACATTCGTTGGGATTCCTCGTGTTCGGCTCACCGTCGGAACGTGCGAGCACCTCGCCGGCAGTGCAGGAGACATTCGACCTCCTCGACAACAACTACTACAACCCGAACTGGGGCTGGCAGACCACTACAAACGGCGCACGTGTAAAACGTAACGCCCGCGTGAGCTCTTATCACCAGCCGATGTTCCAGTTGCAGCATTATTGGACACCTAACGACAAATGGCAGGTCAACACCACGTTGTACTACTGGTTCGGAAAAGGCGGCTCGACGGCTCTCGAATGGGGTGAGGCAGCCGACCCGCGTCCTGACTACTACCGTAACCTCCCGAGTTATTACAAATATATGCTCGACCAGGGCAAGGAAGGTTACACCTTGGAAGGCTACAACGAATACACCTATCAGTGGATTAACAATGATGATTATCACCAGATCAACTGGGATAATATGTATGCAGCCAACTCAAGAAACCTCAAGACTATTTTGAATGCCAACAATACCGTCGGTAACAATATTACCGGCTATTCTTCAAAATATATTGTTGAGGAACGCCGTCAGGATAAGAACCAATATGGTCTGTCAAGCACCTTCAAATACGAGTTCAACCCTTATCTCCATGTCTATGGCGGTATCAAGGCTGGCATCTCGAAGACACATTATTACAAAAAAGTGTCCGACCTCCTTGGCGGTGATTTTTATTTGGATATCGACAAATATGCTGATGGTGAGGCATTCGACATCACTGACGACCAGCAGACCAACATTCGTAACAAGAACCACGTTGCGAAAGTGGGCGACATCATCGGATACGACTATATCGCCAACGTCAACAAGGTCGTCGCATGGGGCGAGCTCACTTGGGTGAAAAACCGCTGGTCGACATACGTCGGCATGGAGGCGTTCTACACCCAGCTTTACCGTACAGGTAACTTCGAGAATGGACGTTTCCTTGGCAACGAGTCGTATGGCGACTCCAAGAAACTCAACCTGCTCAACGGCAGCTTCAAGGGTGGCGCCAGCTATGCCCTCAACGGACGCAACTACATCGTGGCTAATATAATGTTGAAGAGCGAGGCTCCCGAGTTCAGGAGCGTCTTCGTGGCACCGCGTGTGCGTAACACCATAGTGAACAACGTCGACAATGAGCATATCTTCGGATTCGACCTCGCTTACGAATACCGTTCACCACTCATTAAGGCTCGTCTCTCGGCTTATCAGACACACTTCGCCCAGCTCACATGGAACCGCTCGTTCTACTATGAGTCGACAGGAAAATATGTCAACTACATCATGAACGACATCGACCAGATCTCACAAGGTATCGAGCTCGGCGCTGACATCAACATCACACCGACAATCAGTGCACAGCTGGCGGGAACAGTGGGCGAGCACCGCTACACCAACTGCCCGAAAGTGTATGTCTACGAGGACAACGACGCACACGCCATCTACGACGGCGAGACAGTATACCTCAAGAACTATTATGTGGGCGAGATGCCGCAAACAGCAGGCTCCATCGGAGTGAAATACAATTCACCGAAATATTGGTGGGTCAGCTTGAACGCCAACTACTTTGCCGACTATTATCTGGCTGTCAACCCGACAAACCATACAGCTGAGACATACGAGAACCTTTACGCTGAAGACTATCGTACTGATAAACTCCTCAAACAGCAGAAGCTTGACGATGCGTTCACACTCGACCTTTACTGCGGCAAGTCATGGAACGTCAAAGGTTATTATATCCTTCTTAACTTGAGTATCAATAACTTACTCAACAACAGGGACATCGTCCTCTATGGTTACGAGCAGCTTCGTTCAGACTACGACGATCCGGAGCGTTTCCCTCCGAAGTATTCGTACCTCTACGGAATCAATTATTTCTTAAGTTTAACAATCAGATATTAAGGAAAGGGAAAATCATGAAAAGAATCGCTATATTATTAATAGGTGTATCGATGTTGCTCCTGTCTTGCAAGAAAGACTTGGGCAAACCTGATATCAAAGAATTTCCAAGCGGTAACGAATGGACTGTCGGACAGATTCTGGACACCCTTGCCAACGGCTCTTTCATATTTGACAAGGAGTCGGACAGAAACGCAACTGTGAAAGGCTACGTCATCGCTGACGAGTCGGGCGGAAACGTCTACCGTACCTTATATCTGAGAGGTACCGACGGAAGATGTATCGCCATCTACCGCAAAGGAGCCAGCGACGGCGGAAGTGACGCTTTCAACGTGAAAGTCGGTGACTATATAGGATATGCGCTTTATGGCTCTGTCATCTCGGAATACAGCAAGCTTCCGCAGATTCAGGTGCAGGAACATGATGTCAACGACCTTATCGTGATATACGAGAGAGGATGCTACGACAAAGTTCAGCCTGTAAGCACCACTATTTCAAGAATCGAAGCGGGAGAGCATCTATGCGACCTTGTGAGACTTGACAATGTGCAGTTTGAGACATACGAGGGTCTCACTTACGCCGATGGTACCAGCAACACCAACAGATCGCTGGTGAGCTGCTCGGGTGAGTCGATAATAGTGCGTACAAGCGGCTATGCCTCGTTTGCATCAGCACTGCTTCCTTCAGGTAAAGGCAATTTGTTTAGTATCGTCTCGGTTTACAATACCACTTGGCAGCTTCTTGTCAGAACCCTTGCCGACGTAAACCTTGTGCAGTCACGCTGCGGCGAAGGCGGCGAAGTCATGGAGTTGCCATATATCCAGAGCTTTAGCTCATCGTTCGGCACATATACGACCGAGAACGTCATTGGTGACCAGGTGTGGTATATCGACTACAGCGCGGCAACGATGACAGGCCATGTGTCTGAAGGCGGCCAGCATTATTATTATGCAAATGAAGACTGGCTCATCTCATCGCCTGTCGACCTACAGAATGTCGACAAAGCCGTGATGTGCGTCAACTACGGAGCCAAGTATTTCAATAACATCAACAATGAGGTGACATTCTGGATCTCGGACGATTACGTATTCGATTCGATTCCGACATCGGCCACCTGGACACAGATCCCGGCGCAGATACAGAACAACGACTTCAACTTCACTGATGTAGAGCTGGCGATACCGGCTGAGTATATCGGAAAGATAGTCAATGTGGCGGTGAAATACACCTCATCGGACACAGCGGCTGGTACAATAGAAATCAAGTCGGTTACGTTAAGAGAAGGCGAGCCGGCACCACAGCCTCAGGTGATCTTCAGCGAGCCATTCAGCCAAGGTCAGGGCGAATTTACTATCAACAATGTGTATCTCGCGCCAGGACTCGGCTACGTGTGGAAGTTCAACGCAAGCTACGGCATGGTGGCAAGCGCATTCACCAACAACACAAGCTACCAGTCTGACAGCTGGCTCATCTCACCGTCAATCGACATGAGCGACTACAACTCGGCGGTCTTCACGTTCGACCACGCAGCCAACAAGCTCAGCTCTGGCAGCCCGTCAGACTTCTACTTCGTGATGGTGTCGACCGACTACGATCCGACATCGCCTGATGATGCACATTGGACGAAGCTCGAAGTGCCGAATTATCCTGTTGGCACCAACTGGACTTTCGTGAGCTCAGGAGAAATCGACATGAGTGCTTATCTGGGTTACGACAACGTCCATGTCGCATTCAAGTATACCAGCGAGACCGATAACTCAGGCTCATGGGAGATCAAGAATGTGTTGATTAGAGAAAGATAAATTATTGATAATCAAAATATTAGAGAAATGTTAAAGTCAATAAAAAAAATCGGCATATTGGTTCTTATCGCGATGGTGGTTTTCGCCTCATGTATTGATAAGAACGCAAGGAAGAACAACTATCCTGTTCCGAATGTGGATTTCACCTTGCCAGTCGGTTATGTCTATACCATTGATACTCTGTTGTATATGTGGCATGCTGAGGGAAGGCACACATTCACGCAGGATGCCTCTGTTTATGGTGTCGTGATTGGTGACGAGACCTCGGGCAACATCTACAAGGCTTCGTTTATCAAGGACGGCGATGCTGCCATCGAGCTTTACATGAAGAGCACCAGCGGTTTGCGTGACGGCGACTCGATCCGTGTGTATCTTAAAGGCGCCACCTTGTCGGAATACAGCGGCACACCGCAGATTCAGGATCTTGACCCGAACAACATCACCATTTTGGCAAACAACATACCTGTCGAGCCTGAAGAGTTAAACACTCTCGACGTGAACACCAATTATATCTGCCATCTGGTGAAATTCAACCATGTGGAGTTTGCAGCCGCCGACCGTATCCACACCTTTGCGCCTGAAAACGCATACGGTCAGTATAACCTGAATCAGTACGATGACAACTGTGTGCTTCAGGATTCGAAAATCATCGTGAGAACCAGCAACTACGCCAGTTTCGCTAATAAACAGCTGCCTCAGGGCAATGGCTCAATAACAGGTATACTCACTTATTACGACAGCGGTAGCGCATGGCAGTTCACAATCCGTGCTTATTCTGAAGTTCAGATGAATAACGCCCCATGTGAGGAGCCAGTAGTCCCTCCGACAGGCTCAGGTACACAAGCCGACCCATATAACATTGCAGCCGGTATCGCATATCAAGGCACTGATGGTCAATGGATTAGAGGCTACATCGTAGGCTCTGCCAACATCGCAAGCGGTAACATCACCAACGATTCGCAGATATCATGGGGACCGGAATTCACATATAATGAGAATATGACCAACTTTATCTTGGCTGACAATGTGAATGAACGCGACATCAACAAGTGTGTGGTGGTTTACCTCCCGAGCAACGCAGAGTCAGGTATCCGCTCAATCAACTTGAAAGACCACCCGGAGAATCTGTATAAGGTCTTGAAGGTGAAAGGCGACCTGAAGCCTTATCTGGGTAAGTCAGGTATGAGGAATACAAACGAATATGAATTAACAGATTGATATTTAATTGATTATGGCAGAGAACTTAGTCATTATCCCGACGTATAATGAGAAAGAGAATATTGAGAAGATTATCAGATACGTCTTTAACCTACCGATGGAGTTTCATATCCTGGTCATTGAGGACAACAGTCCCGATGGCACGGCAGACATAGTGAAACGCCTGATGCAGGAGTTCCCCGACAAGCTGTTCATCGAAGAGAGAAAAGGCAAACTCGGTCTCGGAACGGCCTACATCCACGGCTTCAAGTGGGCGTTAGAGCGTGATTATCAATATGTTTTCGAGATGGATGCTGACTTCTCGCATAATCCTGACGACCTCATTCGTCTGCACGATGCCTGTGCCAATGGTGCTGATCTTTCTGTCGGCTCGCGTTACAAATGCGGTGTCAACGTGGTGAACTGGCCGATGGGTCGAGTTCTGATGTCATATTACGCCTCTGCTTACGTCCGTTTCGTGACGGGGATGAAGGTGCGCGACACCACCGCAGGCTTTGTGTGTTACACACGTAAGGTATTGGAAACCATCGACTTCGACAGAATCAAGTTCATTGGATACGCCTTCCAGATTGAGATGAAATACACCGCCTGGAAGCTTGGGTTCAAGATTGAGGAGGTGTCAATCATCTTCACCGACCGACGTGAAGGCACTTCGAAGATGTCGGGTGGCATCTTCAGAGAGGCGATATTCGGTGTCATCAACTTGAGATGGAGAGGAATGTGGGGCAAAATCAAACCTAAACAACAATAATGGACTATATCATTAAAAACGCGACACTTGTCAACGAGGGGACGACCACGTTGGCAAGTGTCGTCATTTCAAATGACCGAATCACAGAAATCATTCCGGGTAGAGACACAATTAATCGTGTCTCCACGCAGACTATCATAGATGCCGATGGCCTGTATTTGTTGCCAGGCATCATTGACGAACACGTGCATTTTCGTGAGCCAGGGCTGACACAGAAAGCCGACATCTTCACTGAGAGCCGTGCTGCTGTGGCAGGTGGCGTGACATCATTCATGGACATGCCGAACACAAACCCGCAGACGACGACACAGGATCTGTTACAACAAAAATTCGACCTCGCAGCACAGAAATCGGCGGCTAATTATTCGTTTTACCTTGGTGCTACGAATGATAACATCGATGAGATAGTGAAAACCGACCCGAAGAAGGTGTGCGGCATCAAGCTGTTTATGGGCTCGAGCACTGGCAACATGCTTGTGAACGAGGATGACGCGCTGGTGCGTCTGTTCAACGAGTCGCCATGTCTGATAGCGGCACATTGCGAGGACGAACAGACAATACACGAAAACACCGTGTGCTGCAAGGATTTGGAGTCGAAAGGCGAGGTGATAGCCGATGCGGGCATACATCCGTTTATCCGCACCACAGAGGCCTGCTACAAATCGACGGCGAAAGCCGTTGACATGGCGACAAAATTCGGTGCCAAGCTACATGTGATGCATATCTCGACGAAGTCGGAACTGACATTGTTCAGAAACGATATCCCATTGAAAGACAAGAAGATAACCGCTGAGACATGTCCGCATTATCTGACGTTCTGCGACAAGGATTACGAGAAATACAGCTATGCCATCAAGTGCAATCCGGCAATAAAGATGGCATCTGACCGTGAGATATTGCGGATGGCGTTGAATGACGGCCATATCGACACCATAGGCACCGACCATGCGCCGCATCTGTGGCATGAGAAGTTCACCGACAACTATTTCACGGCAAAATCAGGATTCCCGTCGATACAAAACAGCCTCGACATGATGTTAAACCTCTATCATCAGGGTGTCATCTCGCTCGAGCAGATTGTCAAGCTGATGTGCCACAATCCGGCCGAGCTGTATCAGATAAAAGGCAGGGGGTTCATCCGCGAAGGTTATTACGCCGACCTCGTTTTGGTCGATTTGAATCATGAGAAAGTGATTAAAAACGACGATATGCTTTACAAATGCGGATGGACGCCATACGACGGGATGAAGGTGAAATCGCAGGTGACGCATACTTTCGTGAACGGAAATCTCGTTTATCATGATGGGAAAGTTGAAGACAATATTTTTGGAAAACCATTAGAATTTGAAAGATAAGATGAAAAAACTCTTGATTTTTGTATCATTAGCGCTGTTTTTTGCAGCTTGTCAGGACAAAACTCCGAGACAGGCTCAGAAGGTGATTCATTGTTATGCCGAGACCGACACGCCATGGGTTACATATATTTACGAGGTGGTCGGAAACGACAGCACCTGGGTTGAGGAACGTTGGTATCATGAGAACGGGGTGCTTCAGCTTGAAGGTCATATTGTTGATAATCAGCGTGATGGTGAGTTCAGAGGCTATTATCCATCCGGGGAGCTGATGAGTGTAGGCACTTTCGTGAAGGGCAAACGCCAAGGCAAGGGCAAGATTTATTTTGAGAGCGGCAAGATCAACATCATCAACGAGTATTGTGACGGAAAGCCTTGTGGGATGTGGGAGTATTACGATGAAGATGGCAATCTTGTTAATGTGAGGGAATACTGATGTTATCGATATTTTCAGATGAGAGTTACATGCGGCAGGCCTTGGCTGAAGCCAAGGCTGCCGCAGATGCCGACGAGGTGCCGGTAGGTGCGGTCGTTGTGGTAAACGACAAGATCATCGCCCGCGCACACAACCAGGTCGAGCTGCTCACCGATGTGACGGCACATGCTGAGATACTGGCTATCACCGCAGCATGTAACGCGTTGGGTACCAAATATCTGGACGATTGCACACTCTATGTCACGCTCGAGCCGTGTGTGATGTGCGCGGGCGCATTGGAACACTGCCACATAAAGCAGGTGGTATGGGCGTGCGACGATCCGAAGAACGGTTTCCAGCGTTTTGGGAACCTGCTTCACCCGAAAACTGAAATAAAAAGAGGCATCCTGAAAGAAGAATGCCTCGAGATGTTGACCGATTTCTTTAAAAAGAAACGTTAGTCGTTCTTCACCATGTCTCTGAAGAACCGCATGAGCAGTCTCACGTGGATGCCGACGCCGCCTGCAGGTTTGTAGGCCTCGGCCTTCTCGAGATATGCCGTGCCCGCGATGTCGAAATGTACCCATGGATAGTCGGTGAAATGTTCCAGGAACTTGCCTGCTGTGCTGGCGCCGCCGTATGCGCCGCCGACATTCTGGATGTCAGCGAGGTCTGACTTGATCATCTCTCCGTATTCTTCGTACAATGGGAACTTCACGAGGCGTTCGTAAACGCGTTCGCCGACAGCCTCAAGCTGTTTGTATATCTCTTCTGCGTTGTGTTCCATTGCCACTGTCGCCACTGGTCCTATGGCTCTTGATGCGGCGCCTGTGAGTGTTGCGAAGTCGAACACCATCATCGGGTCGTATTTCTTGGCGTAGGCGAGGGCGTCGGCGAGTATGAGGCGGCCTTCAGCGTCGGTGTTCAGGACCTCCACCGTGGTGCCGTCGTACATCGTGATGATGTCGCCACACACACGTGCGTTGCCGTCGATACGGTTGTCGGTGGCAGGCACGAGGGCGATGACATGTACAGGAAGCTTCGCTTTTGCCACGGCATATACTGTGCACGCCACGGTGGCGGCACCCGACATGTCGTCTTTCATGTCGTTCATGAATGTCGAAGTCTTGAGGTTGTATCCTCCAGTGTCGAACACTATGCCTTTGCCCACAAGCACTATAGGCTTCTCGTTGACGGGATGCTCTGGCTTCCATTCGAGTATGGTGAACGTCGGCTCGTCGATGCTTCCAGCGTTGACGGCAAGCAAACCGCCCATCTTCAAAGCCTCTATCTTCTTTTTGTTGAAGACCTCGGCATTGCCGCCAACAGCACGCACTTTCTCGCTGATGAACTCGGCGAGTTTCTCGGCATTGAGGTGGTTCACCGGCTCATTCACGAGGTCGCGTGCCATCAGAGTGGCCTCGACGGTGATATTGAGCTTCTCCATGCAGTCGTCACATGCCGTCCCTTCGAGGAAGTAAATGGTTTTCAAAGTGTTAGCATTGGCATCCGTCTTGTATTTTTTGAACTCGTAATTGGCGAGCATCATACCCTCGGCGGTGCCCATCTTCACGCAACGTTTGCCTCCGATATTTTGAATGAGAACCTCTTCGAACTTGTTGGCATTCAGCCACTTACATATAGAGGCTCCTTTTTTGCGACACTGCTCCATAAACTTGTTCTCGGCCTCTTCGCTGTCGATGAAAAAGATGTGATAACACTCTGTGTATCTGTTGATTACGACAGTTTTCCTCTTGTCGTCATCGTACATTTTCCTAACGTAATCGGCTTCGTTCTTGTTAAGACCGATTTTTTCGATGTTTTCTGCAGAATCTAAGATGAAAACCTTTGCAGAAACCTTGTCGTCGTTTCTAAATTTTAATGTTGTCATAAGCTATCCTAAAAATCCCTCTAAAACTCTCATTGTTTTTTCAGTAGCGCCAATTTTCTGAGCTACATAATCGTGGCATATCTTCGCCGATTTATCATAAAAAGCCTCGTCGTTGATGAACTTATAGAAAACATCTTCGAGCTCTTTCTGGTTGTTGATGGCGAAGGCGCCTTTTTTATTCACAAGGTCGACGGCTTCCTCAAACTCATGGTATTTCGGGCCGAAGACCACAGGCACGTCGAAGACTATAGCTTCTTGGATGTTGTGGATTCCGTCGTAGAAGCCAGCTCCGATGTAGGCGAAACGGGCGTATCTGTAAATCTTTGATAATATTCCTATCTTGTTGATTATCAATGCTTTTGATTTGATACTTGGATCAAAATTTGTATACAGCTGATAATCTTTGAGGTGCGATTCTATTTGTTTGACATGTGAGTCGGAGATGTCGTGTGGCACCATGATGAAGCAGTAGTTGCTCGGCATGTTTTCGATGAAATCATATAATATACGTTCATCTGACGGCCAGCTGCTGCCCGCGATGATACAATGTCTGTCGCCGATATATTCCTCAATGTCAGGAAAACGTTGTGCCTGCTGTGCTATCTCGTATACGCGGTCGAAGCGTGTGTCGCCGGCCACTGTCAGGTTATCGATGCCCATCTTATAAAGCAGGTTGGCGGTCTCGTTGTTCTGTGTAAAGAAATATTTCACTTTGTAGAAATGCTTTCTGAACCAGCGGCCCCAGGGCTTGAAGAAATACTGGTTCGGACGAAGTACCGTGGAGATGTAATAAAGCGGTATATGTCTGTCTTTCAACACTTTGATGTGATTGAACCAGAACTCGTATTTCACAAATATGACGGCTTTGAAATTGAAATTTCTGACAAGATGACGAGCATTGGTGACTGTGTCGACAGGCATGTAAGCGATCATGTCGGCGAGTGGGAAGTTCTTTTTCACCTCATATCCTGAAGGGGAAAAGAAGGTAAGGAGGAGCTTGTACTGCGGATATTCGCGTTTTATGGCTTCCATGACAGGCAGACCTTGCTCGAACTCGCCCAACGAAGAGACGTGCATCCATATCCATTTGTCGTTGGGATTGGGTGATTTGAGCTTATCCCATTGGTTTTTGCGGCCTTCGCACCACAATTTGGCTTTTTTGTTGCCTAATGATGCCGCCAGATGGATGAAAAAGCTGTAACAGCGTATGAAAAATGTATAAAGTATTCTCATTTTAGTAATAGTAGTATTCTGCTGGTTTGCGTTTGTATGTCGGGATGTATATTGCGGCTCTTATGCCGATATATTGGTCGATATAAACGTTAGTGTCTTTTTTCATCAGGTTGAAATCCCATTTGCGCATAGGCTTGGTATATGCCTGAATAAACTCAACCGACAAAGAGAAGTTGAGTGCTCTTGTGTTACTCATAAAGAGGTATCCGAATTCGCCCGACCATGCGAAGCCGCCGCGCTGCCTGTCGTAGCCATAGGGATAGTCGCCTGCCATCGCCGGTGGTGGTGAGGCATACGAGCTGAATTCAGTCCTGACGCGGTTTAAGAGATATCCCAGTCCGCCTTGCACAAAAAAACCGCAGTTGGGATTGGGTGACAAAATGGGGAAAATCTTACCGACCTTGCCTTGAAAATGCCAGCCTCTCTGGTATAATGCATAGCTTCCATAGATGCCATCGCCAGTGATGATGTTGCCGTTGATGTCAAGTATGTCGCCAAAAAGCTCCTTGCGCTCTATATTCACATGGTTTCCTGAGATGAAATTGCCGTTGAAGGCGAAAATCCAATTGCTTGCCGTCTTGTAAACCAAACTGCCGCCTATGGAGTTGTTGTTGGTATACAACGTCTTGGTGTCCAAGCCCGGAAACTGATACGCGTAGGTGAACTGGAACATAAACGTCGAAATCTTCTCCGTTTTAATGTCCTTTTGCGCTTTCACAAAAATAGGAATCAGCAAGAGTATGGTGATTATCAATGATTTACATTTCATAGTGAAATTAATTTTTCCTCTGCAAAGATAATAAACGTTTTGGGATTTCGTTTATTATTTTAAAAGAATGTTTTAATTATTAAAAAAAATATTGTAATTTTGCAGATTGAAAGTATTAAATATTAACAATATGAAAAAGAATACTAAATCTTTGGCATTGATTCTCAGTGCATTATTTGTGGCATTTTTGGTTTTCGGATCGTCATCATGCAAGCATGACCCGAAACCGGACCCAACACCGGTACCACAAGAGCCTTGGTCACCTGATCCGGTCAACGGGCAAGTTCCTGAGTCGGTGCTTCCTGCAGAAATCGGTTCTGTTATTAGTGACTGTTTCGTGGTATATTCAGGCGAGAATCCAGCGCCAGTGAGAGGCCAGTTCGTGTCACGTCCACACGCTTTGATGGCCACCTCGCTCGACCCGTCATACGTTTATCC
>CADAFC010000019.1 GCA_902787095.1 uncultured Bacteroidia bacterium | reverse complement strand
ATTCAATTCTTTAACAATTAATTATGCAAAATTACATATTTTTTGACACAAAAGCAAATTTTGAAAAAATTTTACGATATTTGCAGAGAATTAATCACATCATGATAACACCTGCATTTTTAAAAAAAGGTTCGAAGATAGCCATTGTGGCTCCGGCTCGCAAGATTTCGCGAGAGGAGATTGCCTTTGCCGTGAAATGGATTGAAGAAAAGGGCTTCGTGCCAGTGTACGACGACCGCTTATTCGTTGAGTATCACCAACTTGCGGGGAATGACGACTTCCGTGCCAGCGTGATGCAAGACTATCTCGACAGAGACGACATCGACGCCATTTTTTGTGCGAGAGGAGGATATGGAACGATAAGAATCGTCGACAAGCTGGATTTTTCGAAGTTTGAGAAACACCCAAAATGGATTGTGGGCTACAGCGACGTGACGGTGCTTCATGCGAAGATGCAACAGCTTGGTTATCAGAGCATTCATGCGACGATGGCGATTAATTTTGAGAAGAATACAAAGGAGGCGTTAGAAACATTATATGAGGCATTGACCGAACGGACGTGGCACGCCGCGTCCTTACAAACGGTTTTTGGCGACACACCCGTCGTTGGCGGGAACCTTTCCGTTTTGTATTCGATGTTGGGCTCGGATCTGTTTCCGGAAACGGACGGTAAGGTGTTGTTTATCGAGGATTTGGACGAATATCTGTATCACATCGACCGCATGATGATGGCGCTGAAACGGGCAGGAAAACTGTCACATTTGAAAGGCCTCATCGTGGGCGCGTTCAGCGACATGCACGACAATGCCATTCCGTTCGGCATGACCGCCAAAGAGATTATTTCAGAAAAGGTGAAAGAATACGGATACCCTGTGATTTGGGACTATCCGGCGGGACATATCGACGACAACAGGGCGATTATTCTGGGTTAGAGCAAACCATTTTTGCCATTCCAAGGACGGTGAGAGCCATTATCTTCTCCAAGATGACCGGGCTGTTGAAAAGCGTCTCGACCTCGTTTTTCAAATCATTATTCTGACTTGTCAGATTGATGTTTTCATGATAATAATCATTGAAAAAAGCACGCATTTTCGGGTCGGTGTCGTACCAGTACTCGTAAGGATTCATTGAGGAATCCGATCTGACGCGCGACTTGGCAATACCGAGTTTGAAAAACACTTTTCGGCCAGCTTTCAGGCCTTTGCGATATAATTTCCTGATTGTGGGCACTGGTCGGCGGCTCGTAGGCACGTTCAAGGCCTCAGGATAATATTTTTTCACCCATTTCCAATAGAGATTATGGCCTCTTCGCATGGCTATCGGCAAGGCGTAGCAGAACTCCATGAAGTCGACGTCGATGAATGGCGACAGCGCGAAGGTATAGTGTTTTCTGATGAACCAAGACGACATGGCTCCCATGAAGCCTCGGGTGTAGAGGCTATATAAATCGAGGTTCTCGAACCTCTCCGGGTTAGGGTCGAATTTCAGCGGCAGCTTATGCGAGAGCCTGACAGCATCAGGGTTTACTGCTATGTCGTCGGTTTTCACGAAGGTGCCGATGGCGATGTCGCCCAGCTGACCTGTCTGCTCCGCGCCAAACTCAGTGAAGTCGAGGCTTGACAGCAGACGCGCTCCGCCGGTGATGCCTGAATACAGATATGTGCCGAAGTTGCCTTGGAGCAGCCTGTCGATGTCGAAAACAAACTCATGAGCATCCAATGCATTGAAAATCATGTCGTTACCAAACAATTTCGAGGATTTCTTTGACAAGACCTCCTCCTCGCTGCCAGTCTGGCTGTAGCTGATATTGGTGATTGGTCCGTAACCCAGCGATTTTGCCACGCAGTTGACCATCCTCGAGTCCATGCCCGCGCTCATGTCGGCAAGATGGCGCTTGTAACCATACTCCAAATCCTTGTCGAAACAACGTTTCACAGCCTGGCGGAACAGGGCGTCAATCTTTGTAATCGCCTCATCCTCAGTGATTTGCATGTTTTTTGATAAAAACTGATGATAACGTTTCTCTTTCCAAACGCCTTTATCGAGATAAAGAGCCTTTCCTGCCATCAAACGTTTGATTTCGCTGGCAAAAGTGGCATCATCGATGAGATAGCCGAAGGTCAGCATCCAGTGCGATGCCTTTTCGTCGAACGAGACAGGTATTTGATTTTCTTTCAGATAATTCAATAATATTGAAAAATTCGATGAAAATATTTGAATTTCATCTGCGATATGGTAAAAAACGGCAGAATCACCGGTCTGATTGGTGAAAACGACAGCTTTTCGGGTATTTTTATCAAAAAACAAGCCAGTGAACGGTCCTCTGAAAGCTTTGAAAAACGTGTCGGGAGCTTCTTGCTGCATCTTGAGCACCAGTTGTAGAAAACTATCTGTGTGATAATGCACAAAAAGCTCTTTCTGGTTGAGGATAAGTCCGTCGATGACAACAGTCATGGCACCGGTGTCGGCCATAAGGTGGTCGTGTTCGAAACGGCACTCGCCGAACTCTTTGACTATCAGTTTATTATCTTCAAAACAAGCCAGCCAATCGTTCATAACATCATATTAAAAAAGTTCTTTAAAGAGCTGTCCTATGGTGGTTATCGGCACAACTTTTATCTTATATTTGTTGGTGTCGAGGCCTTTGGCGCTGTATTTCGAGATGAAAATGCAGTCGAAACCGAGTTTGTCGGCTTCTGCGATGCGGGCCTCCACCCTATTGACGGCTCTTACTTCGCCTGAGAGGCCGACTTCTGCTGCGAAGGCGCAGCGGCCGTCTATTGCCACGTCTTCGCTTGATGACAGCACTGCGGCAACCACGGCGAGGTCCATGGCGGGGTCGTCGACACGAAGGCCTCCTGCGATATTGAGGAACACGTCTTTTGCGCCGAGGCGGAAGCCTGCACGTTTTTCGAGCACAGCCAGGAGCATGTTAAGGCGACGTATATCGAAGCCTGTGCTGGAGCGTTGTGGTGTGCCGTAGGCTGCCGAGCTGACGAGGGCCTGTGTCTCCACAAGCATCGGGCGCAGTCCCTCCACCATGGCGGCGATGGCGATGCCGCTGACTGATGTCTCTCTTTGCGAGAGTAATATCTCACTGGGGTTTTTCACCTCACGCAGACCTTCGGCGTTCATCTCAAAGATGCCGAGTTCCGACGACGAGCCGAAGCGGTTTTTCACGGTTCTTAAAATGCGGAAACCATAGTGGCGGTCGCCCTCGAACTGCAGCACCGTGTCGACAATATGCTCGAGAATCTTCGGTCCTGCTATGGTGCCGTCTTTGGTGATATGACCGATGAGGAACACCGGCACGTGGAACGACTTCGCAATCTTGTTCATCTCAGCTGCCGTCTCACGTATCTGGCTGATGCTTCCGGCAGTAGCCTCCACAGCTGGCGACTCCAGCGTCTGAATCGAGTCGATAATCACGATGTCAGGCTGGGTATCCTTGACGTGTTTTAAGATGTTTTGAGTGTCGGTCTCATTGAGTATCAGGCAGTTGTCGTTTTTTATGCCGATACGGTCGGCACGCATCTTTATTTGTTGTTGGCTCTCCTCACCCGAGACGTAGAGCACCTTCTTATTAATATGCAGTGCCATCTGGAGGAGCAGCGTCGACTTGCCGATGCCGGGTTCGCCGCCGAGAAGTATCAGGGAGCCTGGCACGAGTCCGCCGCCGAGGACACGGTTGAGTTCGTCGTAGCCAAGGTCGAGACGCTCCTCCTGCGCGCTCGTGACCTCACGAATTGGAGTTGGTTTGCTTTTAAAGCTTTGAATATCAATGTCTTTTGAAACGGTCTTACTGTCTTTTCCTGTCACCACCGTCTCTTCCACATAGCTGTTCCATGCGCCGCAACCAGGGCAATGGCCTATCCATTTTGGTGACTCGTTGCCGCATTCCTTGCAAAAAAATACCGTTTTTGTTTTTGACATGATAATGATTTTTAATTTTTGCAAAGATAATGATTTTTTTCACGCAGATATCGCAGAAATAGCAGAAAATTTTTCTTTGCTTTAACTACTTTTGGCGGCTGCATTAAGGGCGTTAATGCCATTAATGCCGTTAAGGGCATTAAGGTCGTTAAAGGCCTGCCGCAATATTTATCGTCACTTTTAATGATGAATCCTATGAAAAATAATCATTAATGATGATAAACCGATATCTTAAAATGATGTAATTTTGCAATGTGAAAACGTCATCTCGAATGAGATTCCTCACTGCGTTCGGAATGACAAAACAGGATTAAAATTTTTGATAAATGAAATGTCGCCGTATCTGTTGCTGGGATTCGGCTTTGCGGGTTTGCTGCACGCTTTTGTGCCTGCGCAGGTGTACCACAGATACCTTTCGAAAAACGACTTCCGCTCGGTGTTATGGGCTGCGATGATTGGAGTGCCGCTGCCGTTGTGCTCATGCGGTGTCATACCGACGGCGATGTCGCTGAGGAAAGAAGGAGCCTCGAAAGGTGCCACCACATCGTTTTTGATTGCCACACCGCAGACTGGCATCGACTCGATTTTGGCGACAGCCTCGTTGTTAGGGATACCTTTTGCCATCATCAGACCTATTGCGGCTTTGGTGACGGCATTATTTGGAGGACAGCTTGTGAATTGGGCTACTAAGAACGAGACTTCAGCGAACTCAGAAACAATCAGAAAGGCCTCGGAAGAAAGGCCGAAAGGCTTTTGGAATAAAATCAAGGAGGCCCTCAAATACGGCTATTTCGAGATGATGCAGGACATCGGCAAGTGGCTGATGATTGGCTTGGTTGTCGCTGGTTTGATAACGGTGTTTGTGCCTGACGATTTCTTCTTGTATTTCAACGACAAGCCTCTATTGACCATGCTGATGGTGCTTGCGGTGTCGGTGCCGATGTATGTGTGCGCCACGGGTTCCATACCTATTGCGGCAGCGTTGATGCTCAAAGGGTTATCACCAGGCGCGGCATTGGTGCTTCTGATGGCCGGACCGGCATGTAACATGGCGTCAATCATGGTGATTGGCAAGGTTTTGGAGAAGAAGACGATGTGGGTGTATCTGTTTTCAATAATCTTGGGAGCGATAACTTTCGGACTTTTGATAGACCTCGTCTTGCCGACAGAATGGTTCACCTCGAGCATTCAGGCCACAAAAGACTGTTGTGCCGAATCGCCGGCGATTTTCAATGTGATTTGCAGTGTTGTTTTAGGAATTTTGCTTATCGTGGCACTGATATTAAGGCATAAACACCCATGTTCATGCGGCGATGACCACTGTGGCTGCTGTGATGATGATGACCATTGCAAATGCGATGCCGAACATCATTCCCATGAGCACAATCATTCTATTGAAAATATTGAAAATCATAAAGTTATGGAAAAGAAAAAGTTTAAAGTCGATGGCATGATGTGCAACCATTGCCGCGCCAATGTCGAAAAGAGCATCAAAAACTTGCAAGGCGTTGAACATGTTGAAGTTGATCTCTCTTCAGGCATCGCTGTCGTTGAAGGAAATGTGAGCGATGAAGAGGTGATTAAAGCAATTGAAAGTCTAGGATATAAAGGGAAAAGGATGTAATTATAAACTTCCTTCAAGCCTTAAAAGCGCCTTTTTGTTTTGAATGCCGCCGCCATAGCCGACGAGATCGCCATTGGAGCCGATGACACGGTGGCATGGGATTATGATGCATATAGGATTCCAGCCGACAGCGTTGCCGACAGCCTGTGCTGACATCTTCGGGATGTTGCGGTTTTGGGCGATTTCGGAGGCAATCTCACCATAAGTGACGGTTTTCCTGAAAGGGATTTTATTCAAAATCTCTATGACTTCTTTGCGAAAAGGAGTAAGATTTTCGATTTTATAAGCAGGAGTGAAATCGGGTTGATGGCCTGAGAAATAGGTATCGAGCCAGTGAGAGGTTTCTAATAGGCATTGTGGGAGTATTGGGGTTAATGGGGAATTTTGAGACGTTTCAGGAAACGTCTTTACAAAATGCAAGCCTGTGAGGAATACGCCATCGCTTTGGAGAAGCAGGTTGTCGAAGCCATCGGGGGTGATATACAGTGTTTCCATTTTTCTCATTTTAAAAATGATTTTGATTGCAAAGATAATGATTTTTTCCTATTTTTGCTGAAATTTTGACACTATGGAAAACGATCACGAAAGGGCGATGAAGCTCGCCACCGAGGCGGGGCATATTTTGTTGGAGAACGGCGCTGAGATATCGCGTGTGGAAGACACCATGCGGCGCATAGCTACGACGTTCGGCGTTGACGAGAAGAGCTTCTTTGTGTTGAGCAACGGCATAATAGCCACTGCAAGAGACTATGCTTGGGCTGAGTTTATCCCCATCAAGGGGACGCAGCTGAGCCGTGTGGCGGATGTCAACCAGCTGAGTCGTGACGTGGTGAGCGGCCGCTGTACTCTCGACGAGCTCGAGAGACGTCTGCACAACATCCGAAACAGCAAGGCGAAGCCGGCGTGGGAGCGTATCTTCGGCGTGACCCTGGGTGTGTCGGCATTCTGCATCAACTTCGGAGGCAGTTTCATGGATTCGTTTGTCACCTTGATGGTCGGCTTGTTACTCGGCACCTATATGGCGTATTTTGGGAAAAACATGTCGCGGATCTTTAACAGTCTGACGTGCGGCATCGTAGGCGGATTGCTCTGTGTGGGAGCGTATCATATCGCCACAGCTCTTATTGACACGCCAGTGCATCTTGCGAATATGATTATCGGCACCATCATCGCGCTCGTGCCGGGAGTGCCGTTCACCAACGGAATGCGCGACCTCGCCAACGAGGATTACATCGCAGGCTCCACCCGACTTATCGACGCTTTGATAACATTTTTGTGCATCGCGATAGGCGTGGTGCTGGCTTTACAGCTTGACAATCTGGTATTTGGCGATCTGTTGAAACAGGAATGGCCTGTCGTCGACGGTGTGACCTCGGCGTGGTACATACAGCTTGCAGCGGCGTTTGTAGGCACAGCCAGTTTCTCGATAATCTTCGGCACGCCGCGGAAATACTACCTCGAATGCGGCTTCGTCGGCATGGTCGGGTGGGCTGTCTACATCTTCACCGACTCGGTGTTTCTTGCTGCGATGAGTGTGGCACTGATAGCTCATGCCTTCGCCGGCTTTCGTCATTGTCCGGTCACGGTGTTCATGATTTGCGGCATTATCCCGCTGGTGCCTGGAGGCGGCATCTTCTGGACATCCTATTTCATCGTGACAAACCAATTGCTGTTAGCAGCCGACACAGGGTTTAACGCTGTCAAGGCAGCAATAGCTATAGCAGGAGGCATCATCGTGATGACGGCGATTTTCTACAGAATTTTGAAAAAATACAAGTTGGTATAAGTATTTTTTATAAATAAAACGAACTTTTTTGTAATTTTGCAGTTTTAAATTAGTTAATTTAACTTTTTTATTATGAACAAGATAGTTTTGATAACTGGTGCAACGAGCGGTATCGGCCTCGCATGCGCGCGCAAATTCGCCGCCAACGGCGACAATCTGATTCTGACAGGCCGTAACGGTCAGCGTTTGGAAGAGATAAAAAAAGAGCTGAAAGCCAAGGGCACAAAGGTGTTGACGTTGGTTTTCGACGTGCGTGACCGCGAAAAAGCCACAGAATGCATCGAAAATCTGCCGAATGAGTGGAAAGACATCGATGTTTTGGTTAACAATGCCGGTCTCGCCCTCGGTCTTGAGCCTGAATATCAAGGTGATTTTGAGGACTGGGAGACTATGATCGACACCAACATCAAGGGTTTGCTGACCATGACGAGATTGGTTGTCCCTGGCATGATGGAGCGCAACCGCGGTCATATCATCAACGTGGGCTCGGTGGCAGGCGACGCAGCATACGCCAACGGCAACGTCTATTGCGCCACAAAATCAGCGGTGAAGACACTCAGCGACGGTCTGCGTCTCGACGTGGCCGACAGCAACATTCGTGTGACGAACCTCAAGCCGGGACTGGTGGAGACCAACTTCAGCAACGTGCGATTCCATGGTGACACCGAGCGCGCCGCCAAGGTTTATAAAGGCATCGACCCTCTGACAGGCGATGACATCGCCGACGTGGCAGTATATGCAGCCAACGCCCCCGAACATGTGCAGATTGCCGAGGTGCTGATTCTCGCCACTTACCAGGGCAGCGGCAGTGTGATAGTGAGAAAATAACGATTTTTTGACGGAAAACAAACATTTTTTGACGGAAAATTAAAATTTTCCATCATAACTTTATATTATTTTATATTTTTGCGTTTTGATACTTTTTATAATTGGAAATCATAAACAAAATAGTCATAATATGAAAAAGCACTACTTTCTGATATGTCCAGCGTTGCTCATGGCATGCTGCATATTAGTATCCTGCACAGGAAAACAGCAACCGGAACAGGCTCCTCAGGTGAAATACGAGACCAAGGTGCTCCAGCCTGAGACCATTGTTTACAACATGTCGTTCCCGGCAACAACTTCCGGAACTACCGAGATTAAGGTCTATCCGCAGGTGGAAGGCATTATCACGGAGAAAAATTTCACCACAGGTACCAAGGTTGAGAAAGACCAGACTGTGTACATTATCGATCCGACCGAATACCAGCTCAGCGTTAAAGCCGCTGAAGCCAACCTGAGTGTGGCCTTAGCCCGTATGGAGACCACAAAACTCCAGTATGAGTCGAATCAGGAGCTTTATAACAAGAGAATCATCAGCGACTATGTGCTGAAGACCAGTTTGAACGATTACAATTCAGCCAAGGCGTCAGTGCTTCAGGCTGAAGCCCAGCTTAACATAGCGAGGACCAATCTCGGCTATTGCAACGTTACAGCACCTGTCACAGGCTATGTCGACGCTAACGGCTTTGACGAGGGCGACATGGCAATGCGTTCAAATTACCTCTGCACTGTCAGCGACAACAGCATCGTCGATGCCGACTTCTCGTTAACAGAGACACAGTTGCTGGATATGATAAAAAGCTATGATTTACGCATCGGCTCTAAAGGTATGGAAGGACCTAACGGCAAGTTTATCGGTGACGCCATGCCGAAGTTGCAACTGAAACTCAAAGACGGCGAGATGTATAAAGGAGAGGGTGTGGTGACAAAGATTGAAGCCATTGTAAATCCTACAACAGGAACGGTGCTTTGCACGGCTGAGTTTGAGAACCCTAACGGCGTACTTCGCTCAGGCATGTCGGCTAACATCATCGTCCCGCTTACGGTAGACAGCGTTTTGTGCGCACCTCAGACAGCAGCAGTGCGTCTGCAGGACCAGATGATGTTCTATCGCATAAAAACAGACGGAACAGTTGAAGGCATAATATGCAAAGTTGTACCATCAAACGACGGAAAAGAATATTACATCATAGAAGGTCTGAAACCTGGCGATGAAATCGTCACCAACGGTGTTCGCAAATTGTCTAACGGTACTAAAGTAAGATAAAAATGGCTATAAAACAGAAATATTTTGTCAAGCACTGGGTGGCAGCTCTCGCCGTCGCCGTGCTTATCTGTCTTGTCGGTACGGTGAGTATCTTCACACTGCCAATCGAGCAATATCCTGATATCGCGCCTCCTGAGGTCATCATCCAGGCCTATTACAGCGGTGCTGACGCCAAATCTGTCATGAAATCAGTCATCATGCCTATTGAGGAGCAGGTGAACGGCGTGGAAGACATGATGTATATCTCTTCAACAGCAAGTTCAAACGGTACTGCTGAAATCGACGTCTATTTCAAACAAGGCACCGACCCCGACATGGCGACTGTGAACACGCAGAACCGTGTGAACCAGGCTCTGGGTCTGTTGCCGGCAGACGTGACCACGCAGGGTGTCACCGTTACCAAGAGTGTTAACTCCATCCTTCAGATTTTAAGTTTGGAGAGCACCGATGATAAGTTTGATGAGAAGTTCATCATCAACTTCTTGGATATCAATGTGATACCACAAGTTAGCCGTGTCACTGGCGTGGGACGTACACAGCTTATCGGTGACAAATACGGTGTGCGTATCTGGATAAAACCTGATGTTTTGGGAATGTATGGCATAACACCGGCTGAAATCATCAGCGCCATCAACGAACAAAACCTCGTGGCGCCAGTCGGTAGAATCGAAAGTACAATCAACAAAATCGATATCGAATACCACGGACTGCTCGACGATATGAGCCAGTTTGAGGACATCATCGTACGCGGCACCAGTGACGGTAACATAGTGCGTTTGAAAGACATTGCTGACATTGAGCTTGGTACAAAAGCTTACGACTTCCGTTCTAACACCGAAGGTCATCCTGGAGCCATGTTTATCGTCAACCAGTCGCCTGGCGCCAACGCCACAGCAGTCAACGCTGAGATCAACAAGGTTATCGCTGAAATTTCAAAGACGTTGCCTGCAGGTCTGGAATTCAAGCTTATGGAGACATCCGACGACTTCCTCTTCGCTTCAATGCACAGCGTCGTGGAGACACTTATAATCGCTATCATCCTTGTCATCTTTATCGTTTATCTGTTCTTGCAGGATTTCAAGGCGACATTAGTCCCGTCAGTCTCAATCATCGTTTCTTTGATTGGTACATTCGCGATAGTGAAGGCGATGGGGTTCTCGCTTAACTTGCTGACGCTATTCGCCTTGGTGCTTGCCATCGGTACTGTCGTGGACGACGCCATCGTGGTTGTTGAAGAGGTTATGGCGAAGTTGGAAACAGGAAAATACAAGTCGGCAGCAACTGCCACAACAGTGGCTCTCAACGAAGTGACGGCAGCTGTTATCTCAACAACGTGTGTGTTTATGGCAGTGTTTATCCCTGTGACTTTCATGTCGGGAACTTCAGGCACATTCTTCAAGCAGTTTGGTACCATTATGGCTGGTTCGGTGGGTATTTCCTGCCTTTCAGCTTTGACCATCTGCCCTGCCCTCTGCGCTATTTTGTTTAAACCTAAGAATGAAGACGGCAAAGAGAGAAAAGGCCTCAGCTATTACGTAAGAAAGGGTTACAACGCCGCTTACGGCGCCTTGTTGGACAAGTATATCAAAGGTGTCAGCAAATTCATCAAACGTCCTATTTTCTCCTGGATTCTTTTAATTGCTTTCGGCTGTGGTATGGTATGGCTCATGAAGACAGCCCAGCAGGACCTCGTTCCGCAGGAAGACCAGGGCTTCATTATAGTTGACCTTACAATGGCATCAGGTACTTATCTTAACGAGACACAGGATGCCGCTGAAAAACTTGAGGGTTTCATCAGCAAGCTTGACGATGTCGAGTTGGTTGGTGCCATGACAGGTTACTCAATGATGAACGGTGGCGCCGGAACCAACTACTCTACAATATTGGTGCGTCTGAAAAACTGGGATGAGCGTGATTTTTACAGCGTTGCCAAAGTGCAGCAGGATATCTACGTTTGGGCCATGGTGAACATGCCGGAAGCTGATGTCACACCTTTCCAGATGCCTCAGATTCCTGGCTACGGTACGGGTTCCCTGATGGAGCTTAACCTCCAGGACCGCTCAGGAACAAGCGACGACTCCACATTCTATGCTTTGGCGGCAGAGTTTACCCAGAAGTTAAGTGACCGTCCTGAAGTTGAAGCAGCTATAGCTTCATATTCAGCCGACTATCCTAAATACAATCTCACAGTCGATGTGGCGGCTTGCAAACGCAAAGGCATCTCACCTAAGACTGTTGTCGAGACCATCGGCACCAACCTTGCAGGTACATATATCGGCAACTACATCCAGTATGGTAAGGTCTATCAGATACTTGTGGAGGCTGGTGACCAATATCGTATGGAGGAGAGCACTCTCAACAACATATTCGTACAGATTGACGGTAAGATGACGCCTGTTTCGGAGTTTGTGACTCTGACTCCTACTTTGGGTTCCGCACAGGAACGCAGGTTTAACCTTTACTCATGTTATAATGTGAATGTCATGCCTGCCTCTGGATATACATCGGCTCACGTTCGTACTGCTGTCGATGAATTGATGGCAGAGGTTTTCCCCGACGGATATGGCTATGAGTATGGTGGTATGGCACGTGAGGAAGCTGCAACAGCCGGGTCGAACGACACTGTCATCATCTATGCTATCGCAGTGTTGATTGTTTACCTCATCCTCGCATGTTTGTATAACTCAATATTCATCCCATTCGCGGTGTTGCTGTCAATCCCGTTCGGTATCTTCGGCGCATATCTTGCTGTCCGTCCGCTTGAGTTACTGATGGGCGTCGGCGTCAACGTGTATGTGCAAACGGGTATCATCATGTTGATGGGTCTGGTGGCGAAGACCGCCATCCTCATCACAGAGTTCGCCGTTCAGAAACGTAAGGAAGGCTTGTCTATCTACGAGGCCGCTGTCGGTGCTTGTAGAGACCGTCTGCGTCCTATCCTGATGACAGTTTTGACCATGATTATCGGTATGATACCGCTTATCATCGAAGGCGGCGCTGGTGCTGTGGGTAACAAGTCGTTGTCAATCGCCGTTGTAGGCGGTATGACTATCGGTATCATCGCGATTCTGTTCGTCACACCTGCATTGTACATGGTGTTCCAGAAGGTTCATGAACGAGTTACCCCGGATAATAATGATGATGATGAAGACTAATTTAAATAAGAAAGGTGTATCTATGAAAAGGTATATAATTGTTTTATTAGTCGGGATGCTGCTGTTGCCAAGCTGCTCCCTCTATAAGAAATATGATGCGGACTATACCGCTGATGAAAATGCGATGGGCGACATCGTTGACCCGCAAGACAGCACCTCGATAGGCGACATCAACTGGCGCGACATCTTCACTGACCCGTTGCTCCAACAGCTTATCGACTCGGCTTTGGTTAACAACACCGATATGCGCACCGCGCAGCTCACCATCGAGCAGGCTCAGAATGACGTGAAAAGAGCAAAATGGGGCTACGCTCCTACGTTTGCATTCGCTCCGTCGGTGACTTACAACTATCAGAACAAAACCAGCACCAACTACATACAGATTCCTGTGACGGCAAGCTGGCAGTTGGGTATCTTCGGTCAGACAAGAAGTAAGATCCGCTCGGCAAAAGCCAGAGTCGCGTATTATGAGGACTATCGTCAGGCAGTGCAGGTGAGCTTGGCTGCCAACGTCGCCAACATGTATTATTTATTGGTGATGCTTGACAAACAGCTTGAATACGCCGAAGAAGCGGAACGGCTGTATGTTGAGTCATACAACTCCACAGAGGCATTGTACCAGGCGGGTATCTACATGAGCCCTGC
Source organism: uncultured Bacteroidia bacterium (assembly GCA_902787095.1). Taxonomy (GTDB): domain Bacteria; phylum Bacteroidota; class Bacteroidia; order Bacteroidales; family F082; genus Limimorpha. Next base: position 14,387 of record CADAFC010000019.1, on the reverse strand, counting down.
TGTGTATCAGATGGAAGCCTCGTTGGAAGACGTCCGTACCAAGATCATCGATTTGCGCAACAGCATCACCTATACTGAGGCCTCGCTTTGCTTATTGCTCAACGAGCCGCCACATCACATCGAACGCGCCACTTTCGAGGAGTTTGAGATGCCTGAAAATATTCATATCGGATTGCCAGTGAGATTACTCGACGCACGTCCTGATGTCCGCATGGCAGAGCGCAACATGGAGTTGGCTTACTACACCACCCAGCAGGCACGTCAAGACTTCTATCCTAACATCAGTATAGAAGGTTTGTTAGGCTATGGCGGTTCTGCCGACGCTCTCGACCTTATCGCACAGGCAGTCGGCTCGCTCACGCAGCCTATCTTCCAAGGCGGCAGCCTCACGGCACAGCTGAGAAACGCCAAGAAAGATCAGGAGAAGGCACAGATAGAGTTCGTCTACGCTCTCTACAGCGCCGGCAACGAGGTGTACACTTACATCCATGACTGCGAGACAGCCAAGGAGAAGTCAGGACATATCGACATCCAAGTCAACGCTATGCATGAGGCATACAATGCCACCATCGACTTGATGAACAACGGTACGACCACCTATCTTGAGGTATTGACAGCCCAAGAGTCGCTACTCGCGGCAGAGCTCACCCAGGTGGATAACCAATACGATTTGATCCAGGCGCTGATCAACCTATATTCAGCGTTAGGAGGTTTTGGAACAAAATAAAAGAAAATGAGGCGGTCTTAAACCGCCTCTATTTTTTTATACTGACATACCTGCAACTTCCCGTCGCCATCCCTGAGATGCATGCCGTTGCCGAGACAATAGCGCCACATCTTGCAATGGGCGCAGTCATCGGTTTTCATCCATTTGCGGTCACGGTAAAGCTGATATTTGTTTTGCCAGACATCCCAGAAGCTGTCTTGGTAAATGTTTCCCTGATGGTAGTCGCTGCGAATGCTCAAGCAGCCCGAGATGGAGCCGTCAGCAAGGATAGAAGCGATGTTGATGCCTGCGCTGCACGAGTAATAATGGTTTCGCACCTCGCCCTCATACCTGCCGAGGAAGCCGTCGCAGCCGTAGTCGGCACGTATCCTGCCATCGAGACGGGTCTGCTTGATAAACTCAAGCATCTCCACAAACTGTTCGTTGCTTAACTGCAAATCAGGGTCGCCGGCCGCTCTTCCGAAAGGAAAGACAGTAAACAACCTCCATCTGGTAATTCCCAATGAAATAAGAAAATCTCTAAATTCTGGCAGATATTTTATGGTTCGTTGGTTCACACATGTTATGACATCCCAAGTCAATTCAGGATGCTGTTTCATGGCCTCCACCGCCACGAGGACGTTTTTATAACTCTGAGGGTTGCCTCGCATCCAGTTGTGGTCTTCCTCAAAGCCGTCGAAGCTAACGGCTATGGATTTCAGTCCGTTTTCAACAAATTCGTTGAGTCGTTCTGGTGTAAGCAGCATGCCGTTGGTCACCATGCCCCACACGAAGCCGCGTTTCGAGATCTCGCTGCCGCAATATGCCAGGTCGCGGCGCATCATAGGTTCGCCACCTGTGGTGATGACCATCACGTTGGAGGGGTCTTCGTGCATTTTTATCTCATCTAAAACCTTAAGGAAATCTGGCAAAGGCATGTCGTCTTTCTCCGAGAGCATACGGCAGTCGCTGCCACAATGGCGGCAGTTGAGGTTACACCTCAAGGTACATTCCCAAAACAACTGATGAAGCTCGTGTTCCTCGGTGCGTTGCTGCAACGCGACACGATTCAGTTCGAGCATTATGCGCTTGTTGAAGCCAAGCCTGTTACTTCTTCTTTGAGCCATCTTCGCCTAAACGAGCGTTGATTTCGTTGAGCTGGTTGCGCAGACGCTGTGTCTCCTCGCCGTAAGCCTGGATGATCTCAGGTGAACCATAAACACAGGCACCCTCACGGCGTGTCAGGACCTCCTGGATGGAGTCACGCTGGTGTTCAAGAGAGGCTCTCTCTGATTTCGACAAGCCTTTATGCGACGCACAAGCGCCCAAAAATGCCAGTCCCGCAAGGATTCCAACCCAAATTGTACGACCAAATTTTTTCATAATTCAAAATTATTACGCTGCAAAGATAGTAAAAAAGTTTAAAAGTTCATAAAGTTTTTAAAGTTTTAAAGTCAAAAAAAACAAAAAAATGCTTGTTTTTATCTTTTAAATAATGTATTTTTGCCAAAATTTTTAATATATGAAAAAAGGGTTAACTATTATTTTTTTGATTTTTAGCGCCCTTATGGTGCAAGGCCAAAGTGTGAACGATTATATCGAAATAGGCAAAGCTTTCATTGACAAGCCTGAAAATATCGACACAACCCGCATTTACCAACTCCCGGCCCGTTTTTGTTTTGCTATTGTCAGCAAGGCTCAGATGGTTGGTTTTTTTGCTTATTCTGATTTTAATCTGAATTTCGTTACCGAAGATATCGGCATCAGGATACCTGCGGAAGCAACAAGTTATCTTGGCGAAAGACTATGTAAAAAAGTGGGTTTTGAGGCAGGATACGGCAGTGTGAGTTTCGGTTACAGTGTGGAAATAGGCCAAAAAAGCGCGAAGTACAAGAGATCATTATCATTTGGCTTGTCAAACCTCAAATGGGGCGCGCGAATCAGCTATAATGGTCTTTCAAACTACATTGTAAGTAATATGACCGTCGGAAAACCCGGTGATTTAATCTACCTTGATACCATTGAACAATCGGACGGATTGGGAAAACTGCGCAGCCTCACTTTAGACGGTTATTACGTGTTCAACAGCAAACGTTTCGGTTATACAGCCACCAACACCATCAATGTCGTCCAAAAGCACACATCAGGTTCTTTTATGCTTGCAGGACGTTTCTTGTGGAGCGACCTCGACACAAAGGAAGACATGGGAGGACTGTTTGAATCGTATGGTACAATACAGTTTGCATTGGGTGGAGGCTACTCGGCCAACTTAGTTCTTTGGAACCGCAATATTGTCAACAACGACGACAGAACCATACGCAATATCACGTGGAACATCACAGCCATGCCTGTGATTTCTTTTGTCAACTACATGCAGACAAGAGCATACGTAGAACATATTGATGAACAAGATAACATCATTTCTTCCGAACTGAAAAAATCTGGAGTGTGGTGTTATCCGTCGGCCAACCTCATCGGAAGTACGGCACTCAGCTTGACATGGGGTCGTTTTTATTTCACCTCTCAGTTAAAGCTTAATATCTTCTATTTCAGCAGCCAGGGTGCGATGAACAAGAATAAGTTTTCTGCCCCCAACCTTCATTACGAAGGCTTTACCGAAGACATCATCTCCAACGTGAAAGTCCACGGTATTCTGTATGACTGGTCTTTTGTCGGAAAGTTGTTCTACAGATTTTAGAACTTTTAAATTTGTTATTATGAAAGATTTAATTGGAAAATGGAAAATCGACGAAATCCTGATGTTTGACGAACAAGCATCTGACATGGCCTGGGTAAAAGTCGCCGATGCCCTCAAAAATCCTGATTTGGACGAAGATTATGTAAAAACAGCCAACTCAATCATTGAATTTAGCGACAACGGCCTTATGGAAATATTGTTTCCTATACCTGATGAACTTTCCAAAGAAGAGATCGACGAAGCCATAGCATCGGGAGAGGTTTATATGAAAAACGGCATGCTGGTGGTTGAGAAATTCGACTGGAAAATAAAGGACGGCAAGCCATACTACGACTCGAAATCCGAAGACGAAGTGCTCGGCGAGAAAACCGATCCGTGGGTGGAGTTCAAAGAGACACCCGACGGATACGAGATTATGACGTTCAGAATTGTAAAAGCTTAGTCTTTCACGATATTTGCCGGCTTCACGCCTAATGCCACAAGCACATCTCTGAGCTGTTTTTCATCATCGAAAAGCATGATGTTGTAGTTTTCATCCTCCATTGCGACGAAGAAGTTGTCGGCCACAGGACCAGGGAAAACCTTCGTTCCTATGGTGTTCATGTCGTTTTTGTTGTACATCACCTTCTGCTTGCGCAAGGCGGAGTTGTCGGTCCAGATGGTGAGACGGCCTTTCAGACCGAGTTTCTCGCCTAATTTGTACAGACTTTCCATGCGTATCGGGTCGTATATGTCTTCTTCCAACAAGGCGAACATCTTATGGTTCGAGTTGACGATATGCGCGGTGTTGTCGGGCTGTATGCGTGCCAACAAGCCGCTCTCTGATTTCAGCAAATCCTTGTTTATCTCGGTGTATTCGCGTTGTTCCTTGCTTAATGCAAGCTCGTCGTTGATAACCTGGACCAGTTTTCCGCCAAGGGCTTCGACAGCATCTTTTATCTCGCTGACACTCATAAACAGCATAGGATCCCAGATGTCGTCGGTCTGTGTAAGCACGATGTCGCCAGCAATGACGCCTTTGAAGAAATTCTTAGTGATTTTGTTCATCGGCAGGCCTTTGCGAGGTGCCTCGATGTCGACCCAGGCGGTGAGGTTGCCAAGTTTGTCGACTCTTATCGGAGCCAGACGTTTTGCGCCGATGTAGTCCGCCACCTTGTCCCAGTCGTCTTTGATGAAACGGTAGGCCACCGCATTGCCGTCGGGCTTTATGATGGCGAGGAAAAACATGTCTTCCGAGTCATTGATGCGACGTTTGGCGTTGGTTTGGCACCATTCGAGGAAGTTATCAGGAAGGTTGTCGGGGCAGTTGCCGTCTTTCACCATGTTTGCCATGCCCACAAAAGCCTCTCCGTCCTCGCGCAGGGTGCCACGGTAATACCAGTCCCACGCCGCCCGGAGGTTGCGCTTGACGCCATATTCGCCGAGATAATATATGTCGCCGAGTTTCGTAGCCGCCTCGCCCATGCCGAGGGTGTAGTCTTTTTCGAGATCTTCTATGATTTTCTTGGCTGTCTCTTTACGCTCAGCTGCATCTTGTTCCTCATATTTATCTCCAAGCAACATTGCGTGTAGGATGAAACAGCCCGGTCTGTCGCTTTCGCATTCCATCTCAATAACCATGTTGTACATCTCTCTTGCCATGGGGTTGAGGCCTTCAAGTTTCACTGAATGTTGCTTGTAGACCGCCTCGAAATAGCCGAGGTTCACCGCCTGTTCATAACACTCGGCGGCTTTGGCATTGTTGCCGGTCTTGTTGTATGCGTCACCCAGCACCTCGTAGAAATACGGATACATCTCGGCTACACTCTCGTCTTTCAGGAAATTATCCTTGAGGTAGTCAATGACTTTTTTCGGGTTCATCTCCATGTCGTTACGGCCGAAGACGATGTCTTCCATCCTCATCTTCAGTGCCAGCGCGCTACCTTCCTCGATGGCCTTGTCAAGGGTTTTGTTATATGAGTCGACGTCGATCTGACCATAATATCCCAGCAGGTTAAGCTGTGCCAACGCCGCATAGGCGTTGGCGACGTTGTTTTTCAAGGCAGCCTCGAAAAGCTCCACAGCCCTGGTGATGGAGTCATCTTCAGGCTTCACCACAAAATGGTAGCGGCCGAGGACATATTGCGCGACGCCGAAGCCTTTGTCGGCCATCATCTTGACCTTCTCAAGCTGCTCCTCGGTGAGCATAAACAGACGTGTGTCGGTATCCGGAATCACCAGGAAATACTGGAGTGCGTCGGCATTGCGGCAAGCAGGCATAAACAGCTCATCGAAGGCTTCTACAACCTCTTTAAACTCAAGGTTGCTTTTGCCCATGGCAATCTGTGACTCGTCGTCGACATCTTCGAAAACATCTTCTTCTGACTCGTCATTATCTGCAAAATACTCGTCATAAACTATTTTTATCAGCTCATCGACAGCCTCTTCACCGTCGACACCGTATTGTTCGGCCAGACCGGCGATGTAGGCTCGTTCGTTATCATCAATCTCGCCGTCGACCATCATCACGAGGACCATGTTTTTCAGAAATTCATATTTATCCGCATCGTCTTTGGGAACTATTGTCTCGAGCTTGCTCTCGTCAATCTGCTGCCACGCTTCGATACAGGTGTTGAAATCATCCTCTGTCAGGCCCATGTTTTGGGCGATTTTTATTATGACATTTTTTTCCTCATCCGAGATATTGCCGTCAATTCCTGCGATGGACATAAGGTTGATGATATGCGCCATCTTGGTGTTTTTCGAAGTTGCCATAGTATATTAAGTTGGTTGCGTTGCAAAGTTACAAAATTATTTTTACAAACACCGGATAATGATCCGAAGGATTTCTTCTTGTGGTGTTGCTGAACCAGATCTCCTGCGGTGCGTCGTCGGCTTTCTCAGCCTCGCCAGATGACTCGTTTTCAGTCCAGTAGCTGTTGGTGAGGACGCCGTAAGCCTCAACATTTGTTGATGGCGACACGAAGACATGGTCGATGCGGCTGGTGGTGAAATAATCAGTTTTAAAAGCATTGAAAGTGCCGTTTTCGGCGAAGCGGATGCGTGCAGCGTCGTAAGAGTCTTTCAGCAATCCCGAATTTGTAAAAATGGTGTAAATTTCATTCGTTTGATCCACGTTGAAGTCGCCTGTGACGATGACTGGAGCGCCTTGGGCGATGGTTTTTATGCGCTCCACTATGAGTTTCGCCGCCTCACGACGTGCCACCACGCCGACGTGGTCCATGTGGAGGTTGAAGAAATAGAACGTGGTGCGGTCTTTTTTCTTTTTCGCCTCGACCTGGAACTTGCCCCATGTGCAGATGCGGATACATGCCGCGTCCCAGCCGAGACCTGGTTTTTCGGGTGTCTCGCTCAGCCAGAAGTTGCCGCTGTCGAGGAGTTTCAGCTTGTCTTTCTTATAGAAAATCGCCTCATATTCGCCTGCTTTGTCGCCGTCGTCGCGACCTATGCCGATGTAGTCGTAGCCGTCAAGGCCTCTCTTCAAATCCTGAAGCTGACCATAAAGCACTTCCTGCGTGCCGAAAATCAGCGGGTTCATGAAGTTGACCTGGTCGCAAATCACCTGGCAGCGTTTGGTCCAGACGTTGCCGTTGAGGCTGTCGTTACGGTTTTTATAACGGATATTATACGAGCCGACAAGCATCTCCTGCGCCGTAGCAGCAAGCATCGTTATTGCAAAAATCGCAAGAAATAATAGTTTTCGCATATTTTTACAGAATTTGATTCGTGTGATTTTTAGTGTCGACTTTCCCGATTGCATCGATAATGACGCCGTTTTCATCAATGACGTAGGTTGTGCGAAGTGTTCCTTCTGTCGTTTTGCCGTACATTTTCTTCTCGCCCCAAGCCTCATAGGCTTTCAAAATCGTCAAATCGGTGTCGGCAATGAGGTGGAACGGCAGCTCGTATTTCGCGATGAACTTCTGGTGCGAGGCGGCGCTGTCGCGGCTCACCCCAAGCACGTTGTAGCCCAATGCGATGAAACGATGATAGTTGTCGCGCAGGTCGCAGGCTTCGGCGGTGCAACCAGGAGTGCTATCCTTCGGATAGAAGTACAAAACCAGCTTTTTCCCAGCGAAATCAGTGAGTTTCACGATGTTTCCATTCTCGTCTTTGCCCTCGAAATAAGGGGCTTTAGTACCAATTTGTAACATGATATAAATATATTTTTGAATTTGAAAAGTTTTTATAATTTCATCATTTAAACAATTCAGAATGCGAGCCTAATCTGACCAGTTCAATTATATCCTTATTGTTATCAAACCATATCAACAAATAATCACTTTGAATATGGCATTCCATACAATCTTTATAAATACCATCCAAATGATGTGGATAATAATCAAAAGGTATTGGCCTCTCGTTAGATAACAAATCTAAAACAACCAGTAATGCTTTAATTTTTTCTGGTTTGTTTTGAAATTTTTTAAGGTCTTTTTTAAATTTGGTAGTCGGTTTTAATATTTTCATTCTTTTTCGTTTAAAATATCATTTATCATTTCTTCGGCATTAGAATAAGCCTTATTCTTATTATTCCCTGACATTGCCTCCTCAATTGCTGCCATAGTTTCATCATTGGGCTCATGATAAACAATATCAAGTAGAATGCTTTCAACATAATTATTAAGGGTCCTGTTTTCGCGAGCCGCATTTCTCTTCAAACATTCCAAAAGGTCGGTTCTTAAGCGAAACGATGCGGGTTTTCTAACGATTGTTTCCATTTGTAATACATTTAAATACTTTCAATTGCAAAAGTAATACTAATTTTAATACGGTCAGCTAAAATTTGCAAAAATTTTGCAAAAATATCTTTTTTATCTCCTCTTCATTATCAATCATTTGTCTCAACTTTTCGAGTCTCGAAGCATTATGTGACTCCGGAAACCAAAGTTTCATGTATCCATTTCTGCCGTATTTCTCATGGAGGTGCTGCATCATGCGGTCGTATTGCTGCTCCTTGGATAGCTCGGGATAGTGGTCGAGGCCGTATTGTATGGTGCGGCGGACTATTGTCTCCGGGTCGATGAAGCGGTCGGCTTCCGCCACGATGCGGCCATAGATGGTGCGAGGCTCGTGTTTCGCAGAGGCGCGGTGGTCTTCGGCAGCGTCCGCCATCGTCTGAATCTGCTCCTCGTCGAACCATTTCCGAAGGTTCTCATCGGATTTGATAATCCTTGCCGACACCTCATGATGGCGCTCCCTCCCCTCGCAAAGCCCAGTGTCGTGATATGACGCGATGACATAAACCATATCAGCATCAACATCGAGATGTTCAGCTATCTCAAGCGATTGCTTGATTACCATCGTCACATGGTCACGCTGATGCGCCGCGTCGAAGTTGTCGTAACGCGGGATGATTTCGGATTCGATATAGGAGACTATGTCGGGATTGATTTTCATTTTACAAAGGTACAAAAAAACATAAATTACAAGTTAATTTTTTCAAAAATTTTCCATACTTTTGTGCCATTATGAAAAACATCAAAAAAGTAATCCTCATCACAGGAGGAAGTTCGGGAATCGGCTATGACTCGGCTATTGCGTTGGCGAAGCAGGGCCATAAGGTTTATGCGGCGGCACGTCGTGTCGAGATGATGGAGCCGCTCAAGGAATACGGCATAGTGCCGCTCAGCCTCGACGTGACCGACGACAGCTCGATGCAAGAATGCGTGAAAGCAGTGCTTGACGCTGAAGGCAGAATCGACGTTTTGGTCAACAACGCGGGCTACGGCTACTTCGGTGCGATAGAGAACGTCACCATGACGGAAGCCCGCAAGCAGTTGGAAGTCAATGTGTTTGGAATGGCACGGATGTGTCAGCTCGTGCTTCCGACGATGCGCGGACAGCATTCGGGGCGCATCATCAACATCGCATCAATAGCGGGAAGAGCCACCATGTATTTCGGAGGCTGGTACAACGTCTCTAAATATGCTGTCGAGACTTTCAGCGACGCGCTCCGCATGGAGACGAAGCCTTTCGGCATCGACGTGGTGCTGATTGAGCCGAGCGCCATCAAGACAAACTGGGGCATCATCGCTGCCGATAACCTTGAAGCATCGTCAAAAGGCACGGTTTATGAGGAAAGAGCCATCAACGAGGCAAACAATATGCACAAGGCCTATCGCTCGAACCTCTTCTCGAAGCCTGCGGTAGTGACACGCGCCATCTGCAAGGCAGTGAACCGCCGTCGTCCTCGCACACGTTACTGCGTCGGAAGAGGCGGCAAGACGGTGGTTTTCATGCACAGCGTGCTCCCGACGAGATGGTGGGACAGGATTAACCGGATCATGACAAAGAAGGTTCTTTGAATCTAGACAGGATTAACAAAACTTTTATATGTCTCTACTTTTTTTAATATCAGTTCTGGCAATAAAACAGCACTTTCCTCTTCATCATCTTTGCCTTTCCAAGCCAAAATGTAATTAACTTTAGCTGATTGTACTTGATAGCCTTTTTCTTCCCAATCTTTCAGTTCGGCGCGTTTTAGTTTTGAAATATAAGCAACGTCTTCGCCCGATGATGTTCTTAAATAACCATTTTTATAGGTCAAAGATTGTCCTGCTCGCTGTTGAAGAATTGTCTTCTTTTTATCTTTGAAGAAATCCAGCCAAACATCTTTATGTGTAAGTTGTAGCGTGATTTCTTCTGGAACAGGATAGTTTTCTTTATCAATTATAAAATCATCTAATCCAGATGTATTTTTATCAAAAATATCAGTATTACAATGGATATAAAGATTCATTTTAGCCCTTGTCATTCCGACATACAACCTGCGTAAATCTTCGTCTTTATTGGCATAAACCCCAGATAAGAGCATGTAAACGGTGTCAAATTCGCGACCTTTCGATTTGTGAATTGTAGATACAAAAACCGTTTGTGAACCCTCACCACAAAAATCTTCCAATTCTGATTCAAACACAAAGTCAGCAAGATCGCTGCGGTATTTTGTTTTGTTTACATGTTCAAATGCAGCAAAAAACTCCTTGACATAATCCAAACAAGAACTTTCGCTATACATTTCCATGGTCTTATGTTTTGCTCTTTGCCAACAATCCTCAGAGATTATTGGCGATTTCAATTCTTTATCGATTAGTTTTAAGAAATATCTTATTTCAGCCAAGTTTCCAAAACGAAATCCGTCAGCCGACTGAATCAGTTTAGCGTTTATTCCGCGTTTTATAAGAAGGCCAACGATGCGTGCTGCCTCATCATTTGTGTTTGTAAGGACGCAAGCTCTTTCATTATTATAAGTTGCAATCACTTGATTTACAAGCGGTACTTCTATATTATCCGTCTCATATTTCGTAATACTCACCACACCTTTATCCAATTTCATCGAAACACAAGGTGATGATTTCATTCTTCTGGAAATTCTTCTTACAAACTGGTTTGAAAAGCCAACTATTTTATATGCACTGCGATAGTTTTCAGTCATTTCATACTTAGTGGCTTGCATCTCGTCAACAAACGACTGCATGTATTTGCCGTCCGCACCTCTGAATTCAAATATGTTTTGGTCGTCATCACCAACGACGATCACTCGCATTTCCTCGTTATTCGCCATCAAAGCGCGCACGAGGGCATACTCGTCTTTGTCCATATCTTGCGCCTCATCAATCACCAAAACAGCTTTGTTTATACGACCTTGTTCGGCTTCGCCACTATCTATCAATTTGGTTGCTTTCGCAACCACATCTTCAGCGTCTTCAAGATTTCCAGTTTTGCCCAAAAGGTCAAAAGCAAATGAATGGAAAGTCTTTATTTCTACAAAAAACGCAGCATTTCCAATCAAATCAATCAACCTTTGTTTAAATTCTGTTGCAGCAGCTCGCGAAAATGTAAGCATCAGTAATTGCTCACTTTTCACATCTTCCATCATCAGCAATGAAGCCAATTTGTGGACGAGAACACGCGTTTTTCCGCTGCCAGGCCCAGCCGCGACAACAATATATTTTGATTGTTTGTCATTGATAATTTCCTTTTGTTTAGCAGAAAGCTCACCAAATAGTTTTTTGTATTTGGCAGGTGTCATGTTATGTTCAATTTCTGCAAGTCGTTCGCCTTTGAAATACTTGGAAATGAACAACTTATAATCCAATTGGAAATAATCCTGAACATATTGTAGAGCCGCATCGTAATCGCGAACCATCATATTAGCATACTCGCCTACAATATGGATTTGCTGTTGTTTTTGTTTGTAAAAGTCGTTAAGTTTTTGATAATCACCAAGATTATAACGATATTTTGCATCTTTCAAACGATTGACTTCCATTGCGTTGTAAATTACAAGGAAGCCGCCTTCCAGTTTCAGCGACCCAATTTTCGAAAGGTAAAGCAAAGCCTCTTCAATATCAGCAATCTGATATGTTTCATTCTTTGTAAACAAATCGTTTTTCTGGTGTTCCACAAACTCCTTATACAAAGATGTTATCGAAAACTGAACAGCAGTCTGCTTTTCATTATTTGATTTGTTTTTGTACAAATTTTCAATTATAAATCTACAAATCTCAATTCTTTTATTGCTTTTTTGCAAAATATCGTCCAAATCTTGTTGTAAAGCCGCATTTACAACTCCATTTCCAACATTTTCTCTCTTTTTTATGTATGATTTTATCGAAAGAAAATACATAAGAGTTTTGATGTCTTTGACAGAAGAAGCTATACCACTTGTTAACGCATTCTCGTTCAATATTTTATAAGTAAAACTTTGATTATCAGCAATAGTACTTAATATGAATTGTTCCAGCTTTGCAAATCTTTCAAAAATCTGTTTCGATTTAAGTTCAGAATAGTCAATATATGCTGATATGTCGTTTGAATCCGCCAAAATACCTTCCTGACGCAGAAGATTCACCGTGTTTATCACTGATTCCTTGGTCAACCCGAGCATGTCGGCGAGGTAATCAACACGTGATTCAGCGTCGTCGTCGATAGCTTCGGCAATATTTTTCTTTGAAATCAGCGATTTTATGATGCGAATTGCGTTTTGTTTTTCATTATCATCGGCAAAAAGCTTTGACGCTTCGATGCGGTTGCGGGCTTCATCCATGTTTTTCACCATGATTCCGGTAGCGAACACGTGAGGCACGTTGAAGCCGCGTTTCACATAACCAGCCTCTTCAAGCGCAGCAATAGCAGTGCGAACACGTGTTTCAACATCTGTCACCTCCTCGTTCCATCCCGCTTGACGCGCAATCTCAAGGGCCGAACAGCAAATTCGTTTCCGCTGACGAGTAAAGTCCTTTATCGCTTTCCAAACCTGCTGTATCTCACTGATACTTAATTTGGTTTGATTCAATAGGATAAAATGTTTGTCAAGGTCGTTGTCATTGTAAAGCACATAACATTTTGCTTCTGTTTTTGGATCACGGCCTGCACGACCAGCTTCCTGAACGTAGTTCTCAAGTGAATCGGATATTTCATAATGAATCACCAAACCTACATCCTTTTTGTCGACACCCATGCCGAATGCCGAAGTGGCAACCATCGCCCGCACTTTGTTGGCGATAAAGTCATTTTGATTGGCGATTTTGGCGTTGGAATCCATTTTCCCGTTAAACGCCAGTGCAGGAATGCCGTCACGATTCAATTTTTGAGCAATCTCGTGTGTGGTTTTGGTATGCGATACGTATATTATTGTAGGACAATTGTCTCCAAGCATTAAGTTGCGCAATGTGTTATACTTTTCATCCTCTGTCTCAGCATATAATACCGAATAATGCAAGTTTTTTCTTGTAGAAGAGGATGCGTAAAGCTTCAAATCGATATTCAATTTCCGTTTGAAATAATCACAAATGTCGGTTACAACCTTTTGTTTTGCCGTCGCTGTGAAACACGACACAGGTATCGGTGTTTCAAGCTGTTTTTTTTCCTGAAGATTGCGTATAAAATCGCCTATGTACATATAATCGACACGGAAATCGTGTCCCCAAGCCGAGAAACAATGTGCCTCATCAATTACAAAACGTACTACATTGCGCGAAACCAACAGTTTTTCAACAGTTTTTGACCGAAGCATCTCTGGCGCGATGTATAGTATTGTTGCGCTGCCATTTGCCACACGTTCAAAAGCGTCGGCACGGCTTATCGGATCAAGCAAACCATTGATAGTCACTGCTTCTGTGATACTTTGCCCTGCCAGATTGTCAACCTGGTCTTTCATTAGCGACTGCAACGGTGAAATCACAACAGTCAAGCCATGGACTGCACGTCCCGACATCATTGCAGGCAACTGAAATGTAAGGGATTTACCACCACCTGTAGGGAAAATAGCCAAAAGAGAGTTACCTTCAACAGCTGATTTCACTGCCATTTCCTGTAAAGGCTCGCCATCGTATGTACGGAACTCGTCGTAACCAAAAACGTTTTTCAGCCCTTTATGAACATCAAGTTTGCTGTTGCAATACTTACATTCCACAGAGTGGCAAGGCGTGTTGCAAAGAAGTTTCAATATATGGAAAATTATGAACAAGCCATGACGGTGTCACGGAAGTATTGTCATCAGTCGAAATCAATGCCAAAGCATACGCCAGCTCAACCGGATGCCTTATCACAAGCATCTTTAAAGGACTGTTTTTGCATATTTTACCATCGAAAACATCAAAAATCTCAAATGTAATATTTTGAATATCAATATTATAACCTAAATATTTAAAAAACCCGTCAAACTCTGCAACATTGTTTAGCAAACTAAAATAAATCCTTTTCTGACCCTCTGGAAGAGCATTGAAAGCATTCACCTCATCATAAAACAGATCCTTTGCCTTAAGGCAATCGTTAAACGGATTATTAAACTCGTCGGTCTGTAATTTGTCGTCTTTCAACAACTTATGATATGGTTTTTTAGGAAAAAACAACGGCGAAAGATAAAGAGTATCTATGATTTTCTTGTTTTTAATTCCCCAAATATCTGATAAAAATTTCAGGTCGTGATGAATGATATTATGCCCGCATAGATATTCAGAATCAGCGATATAGTTCTCA
>CADAFC010000018.1 GCA_902787095.1 uncultured Bacteroidia bacterium | reverse complement strand
CTCACAAATGATGCAAAACAATTCAAATGGAGGAGATTTTTCGACCACGCTCAAAATGACGAATTAATTAAATTTTGAATTTTAAATGTTAAATTTTTTAATATGAAAGTATACGTTATCGGAACAGGAACCATGGCAAAAGGCATCGTGAAGGCTTTCGCAGCTAAGATGCCAGTCGTCATGAAGAGCAGAACCCAGGCCAGCATCGACAAGGCAATGGGTTCAATCGCTAAAGGTTACGCCAAACTCGTTGAGAAAGGCAAGATGACCCAAGAGGACGTCGACGCTCTGTTGAAGAACATCACAACAACCACCGACTACGCCACATTCAAAGACGCCGACCTCGTCATCGAGGCTGCATCAGAAGATATGGCTCTTAAGAAAGAGGTGTTTGCCGAACTCGACAAGATCTGCAAACCTGAAGCAATCTTCGCAACCAACTCATCATCACTTTCAATCACAGAAATCGCTGCCTGCACGACACGTCCTGCACAGTTCATCGGCATGCACTTCTTCAACCCGGCCGACAGAATGGCATTGGTGGAAGTCATCAAGGGACAGCTCACAAGCGACGAAGTGACAAAATGCATCGTTGACCTCGCCACTTCAATCGGCAAACAGCCTGTCGAGGTGAAAGAAGCCCCAGGTTTCGTCGTCAACCGCATCCTCATCCCTATGATCAACGAGGCAGTCGGTATCTTGGCCGACGGTATCGCATCAGCAGAGGACATCGACAAGTGCATGATGCTTGGCGCCAACCACCCAATGGGACCTCTCGCATTGGCCGACCTCATCGGAAACGATGTCAACCTCGCCATCATGGAGGTGCTTTACAATGAGTTCGGTGACCCGAAATACCGCCCACATCCACTTTTGAGAAAGATGGTGCGCGCCGGTCTTTTGGGACGCAAAACTGGTGAAGGATTCTACAAATATTAATAGTTTCGAATATTAATTGAAAACATAAAACATGGATTTTAGCTATTCAAAGACAGAAGAATTGTTCTTGCAGATGATCAGATCGTTTGCAGAGAACGAGGTCAAGCCTTTGGCAGCCGAAGTTGACGAGACAGAGCGTTTCCCTATGGAGACCGTCAAGAAGATGGCGAAATTAGGTTTGATGGGCATCCCGGTACCAAGACAGTACGGCGGAGCCGGCGGATCAGTGCAGATGTACATCATGGCTGTTGAGGAACTCTCAAGAGTGTGTGCCACCACAGGCGTTATCCTTTCAGCCCACACATCATTGTGCATGGCACCTATCCTCGAAAACGGAACAGAGGAACAGAAGATGAAATATTTGCCGAAGCTCGCTTCAGGCGAATGGATCGGCGCTTTCGGTCTCACCGAGCCTAACGCCGGCACCGACGCCGCCATGCAGCAGACAATGGCTGTAGACGCAGGCGACAAATATATCCTCAACGGAACAAAGATCTTCATCACCAACGCAGCTTACGCCGACGTGTTCATCGTCATGGCAATGACCGACAAGAGCAAAGGCACCAAGGGCATCTCAGCATTCATCGTTGAGAAAGGCTTCAAGGGCTTCAGCATCGGCAAGAAAGAGTTGAAGATGGGTATCCGCGGCTCAGCGACATGCGAGCTTATCTTCGAAAACTGCGAAGTGCCGAAGGAAAACCTCCTCGGACCTCTAGGAAAAGGCTTCAACATCGCTATGAAGACCCTCGACGGCGGCCGTATAGGTATCGCATCACAGGCTCTCGGCATCGCCCAAGGCGCTATGGATGAGACAGTGAAATACACCAAGGAACGTAAACAGTTTGGCAAAGCTATCGCACAGTTCCAGAACACACAATTCCAGATGGCCGACCTCAAGACTAAGGTCGAGGCAGCCCGTCTGCTCGTCAGAAGCGCAGCATGGAAGAAAGACAAAGGTCTTCCATACTCAGCAGACGCAGCAATGGCGAAACTCTTCGCAGCTGAGACAGCCATGGAAGTGACTACAAAGGCAGTACAGTTCCACGGCGGCTACGGCTACACACGTGAATATCCGGTCGAACGCATGATGCGCGACGCCAAGATTACCGAGATCTACGAAGGTACATCAGAGGTTCAGAGAATGGTTATCGCTGGTCATTTATTTAAATAGGAGGGAAGATTATGAATATTATAGTTTGTATTAAGCAAGTACCTGATACTACCGAAATCAAAATCGATCCGGTAAAGAACACTCTTATCCGTGAAGGCGTACCGAGCATCATGAATCCGGACGACAAGGGCGGTCTCGAACTCGCACTCCAGATGAAAGACAAATACGGCGCTAACGTCACAGTTATCACAATGGGACCTCCACAAGCCGACCTCATCCTGAGAGAAGCTTTTGCAATGGGCGTTGACAGAGCTATCTTATTGAGCGACAGAAAGTTCGCCGGTGCTGATACTCTTGCAACATCATACGCATTGGCAGGCGCCATCAAGACTTTGGATTATGACCTCATCATCGCCGGCCGTCAGGCTATCGACGGTGACACAGCACAGGTCGGTCCTGAGATGGCTGAGCACCTCGGTCTTCCACAGGTTTCATACGTCATCGACGCTGAACGCGAAAAGAACGGCAACTTCATCGTGAAGAAAGAAAACGAAGACAGCGTGCAGACTCTCGAAGTCGAAGGCAAGTGCGTCCTCACGGTGCTGGCATCAGCATTCGAGGCACGTTACATGACAGTAGCCGGCATCGTCGACGCTTACAACAAGGAAGTTGAAGTCTGGGGCGCCGACAAACTCGATGTCGACGAGAACAAACTCGGTCTGAAAGGCTCACCGACAAAGGTGTGGCAGTCATTCCCGAAACAGCTTAAAGCACCAGGTGAGGTGTTCGAAGTGAGCGAGGAAGAAGCAGTCGAAATCATTGTTAATAAACTGAAAGAAAAACATTTAATCTAAAAGTAGCCATGGATATCAAAGATTACAAAAACGTTTATGTGTTCGCAGAACAGCGCGGAGGTATGATTCAATCCGTAGCATACGAACTTTTAGGTAAAGCACGCGACCTTGCCGACGCTCTCGACGAGAAAGTCGTGGCAATGTTATTGGGTCACAATGTGAAAGACCAGGCACAGAGCCTCATCGAGATGGGTGCTGACGAAGTGCTCGTCGCTGACTGCCCGGAACTCAAGGATTATTTGACAGAACAGTACTCACAGGTTGTATATCAGATGATTTGCGAAGGCAAGCCAAGCATCGTCCTTTACGGTGCGACAACCATCGGCC
Organism: uncultured Bacteroidia bacterium; assembly: GCA_902787095.1. Lineage (GTDB taxonomy): Bacteria > Bacteroidota > Bacteroidia > Bacteroidales > F082 > Limimorpha. The sequence goes on along the minus strand of CADAFC010000018.1, from coordinate 19,957 downwards.
GTGACCTCGCACCACGTATCGCTTCACGTTTGAAGACCGGTCTGACAGCAGACTGCACAAAGCTTGAAATCGGTATCGTAGAGGAAACTGGCGAGAAGCAGTTCCGTTCGACACGTCCTGCTTTCGGTGGCAACCTCATGGCAACCATTCTTTGCCCTAACACACGTCCACAGATGTCGACAGTGCGTCCTGGCGTGATGCAGAAACGCGTCCGCGAGGCTGGCAGAAAAGGCACCATCACAATGTTTGCTCCTAAGTTCGACACAAGCAAGTTCAAAGTCAAAGTCATCGAGACCAAGATGAACTGCAAGTGCGCTGACGACATCGCCGACGCCAAGATCTTGGTGTCAGGTGGCCGTGGTGTTCACGACAAGGAAGGTTTCAACAAGCTTCAGGCTTTGGCAGACGTCCTCGGCGGCATGGTAGCATCATCGCGTGCCATGGTCGACGCCGGCGTGATGGATCACTGCTTCCAGGTCGGCCAGACAGGTAAGACGGTCCGTCCAGCCCTTTACATGGCATGCGGTATCTCAGGCGCCATCCAGCACCTCGCAGGTATGGAAGAGTCAGACTTCATCATCGCCATCAACAAGGACAAATACGCACCTATCTTTTCAGCCGCTGACCTCGGCATCGTCGGTGACCTCCACAAGATCGTCCCGATGCTGACAGAGAGACTGAAGAAAGAAGTGGAAAAATAATTATGATTTAAAATTTAAGATTTAAAAATTTAAATATTAGGTTTTTAAAGATTAATTGTTTGTAAAAAATTCCCGATGGAAGCGATTCTGTCGGGAATTTTTGTTTGTAAATAATTTTTTCTTAAAACCCTTGCACAATAAAAAAAATTCGTATCTTTGCAGCGGGTAAGTCTTATACGACCAGCTCCTGTCAAACTCCCCCAGGGCCGGAAGGCAGCAAGGGTAGATGGTTGAGCGGTGCGATATAAGTAGCTTACCCTTTTGTGTCTGTAATGATAATCGAACCGACATATACAGGCCGCCAATATTGGCTCACAACAGTCATCTCTGGATTGTTGTTAAGTGTCTTGTTGTCAATAGTTTACATCGCATTCTACGAACGCCTGTATGTCAAATCATCATACCTTTTCTCAATATTATACATCATCCCGTTCGTCTGGCAAAACATCACTCTCGCTATCTTCAAAAACAAATTCGTGTGGAACGATTTTTCCTACAGCAAGGCGTTTCTGATGAGTTTTTTAATAGGAATTATCGGCTCAATCGTGTTTTCTGGCGTAATTTTAGCCGTTTATTCCTGTCTCGGAATGGAGAGTAGGATGGGACTTTACGAAAACGGCAACATGATGCGAGAGCTGTTCTCGCCACTGGCCACCGCCGTGTCAATGTTGATAATAAATGTCATATTGTCATTCGTCTATTCATTAATTATTGCTATCTTTGCACGCAAAAAAGTTTGAAATGGATATATCTGTCGTCATACCTTTGCTCAATGAAGAGGAATCGCTGCCTGAACTCGAGGCATGGATCCGCCGCGTAATGACCGAAAACAATTATTCATACGAAATCGTGTTTGTCGACGACGGCAGCACCGACGGCTCATGGCACTGCATCCAACAGCTGAAAGCTAACAACCCCAATATCAAAGGAATACGCTTCCGCCGCAACTACGGCAAGTCGGCGGCACTCAATGAAGGCTTCAAGATAGTGCAAGGCGACGTCGTCATCACCATGGACGCTGACCTTCAGGACAGCCCGGATGAGATTCCTGAGCTCTACAATATGATTGAGAAAGACGGCTATGACCTCGTAAGTGGCTGGAAGAAAAAACGTTACGACTCCACAATGTCGAAAAACATCCCTTCGAAGTTCTACAACTGGTCGACACGCCGCATGACAGGCATCAAACTGCATGACTTCAACTGCGGGCTTAAGGCTTATCGTAACGAAGTGGTGAAAAGTATCGAAATATACGGCGAGATGCACCGTTATATACCGGTCATCGCCAAATCAGCCGGATTCACACATATAGGGGAGAAGGTGGTGCACCATCAGAAACGCAAATACGGAGAGTCCAAGTTCGGAATGAGCCGTTTCGTGAGAGGTTATCTCGATTTGCTCACCATATCATTTATCTCCAAGTTTGGCAAACGCCCTATGCACCTCTTCGGCGGACTCGGCTCACTGATGTTCCTTGCCGGCTTCATCATCGGCATCATATTGGTGGTCAAGAAGTTCGCATTCCACGCATACGGAATGACAAGCCGTCCGCTGTTCTATCTGGCGTTGGTATGCATAATCGTCGGCGTACAGCTGTTTATGACAGGCTTCCTTGCGGAACTTGTGCAGTCATCATCACCTAAACAAAAAGTTTACGGAATCTCGGAAAGATTATAACGTCATTCCGACCGACCACAGGGAGTGGAGACCTGAGCTTGCGAAAGCATTCGCCAAAGGCGAATAATTCTCCGCCACACAAATGTTCCGTATTACTCAATTATCGGAGATTTCTCCATTTCGCTTCACTCCGTTGCACTTCAGTCGAAATGACGGTGTTATTTAATATCTGTCATAAGGGTCTTCGTATGGCTCATCGAACCCTTCTTCATCGAAATATTCGTCCTCTTCCTCGCCGAAGATGTCTTCCTCATCGTCAGCAAACATGTCTTCGCCCTCTTCCCAGTCGAAGTCTTTCTCGAGCTTGCTCTCGTCAAACTCGTCGATGTCGTTCATGTCATGCATAAACTCGGCAAGCTCCTCATCCGACATCTCGTCGAGATTGGCAGTCAACAGCTTATTATCGCGCGAAGTGGAACGCAACTCCTTCAAAACCTCAGGGGAGATATAGAATTCGTCAATGTTGTCCTGGCAATATTTTATGTATTTCGGGTCTTTCTCAAAGACTTCAGCCAGAGTCTCACCCTCATATTTTCCAAAAGTGAAAATCGAATCAACGTCGTAAAACTGCATAATCCTAATTTTTAAATTACTACTGCAAAGGTAACAATAATTTCAAATAATGGCAACTTTTTTTCGTTATTTTTTGAAAATAAAATAAACTGCGAGCACCAAAAAACCGAAGCCCACCAGATGATTCCAGTGAAATTCACCCATTTTGAACACTTTTATGCTGATTATCATGAAAACGATGAGGCTGACAACCTCCTGAATCACTTTCAATTCAACCAAACTAAACGGTCCTCCGTTGACTTCCGAACCGATCCGGTTTGCCGGAACCATGGCGGTATATTCAAACAACGCAACGCCCCAACTCGCTAAGATGATGAGAATCAATGGCCAATCCTTGATAATTCCCATATCCGACAATTTCAAATTGCCGTACCATGCAAATGTCATAAAGATGTTCGAAACAATCAAAAGCAATACTGTATAAACGCCTCTCATATTTTTAAAATTTGCTGCAAAAATACAAATTTATTTTAATCAATACTCATTTTTAATGCCATTTGCAGAAATGCGACTTACCACCAAGGTACTGAGAGCATTTCGAAAATGGCATTAAAAATATAATCATGCATAAATACTAATTTTTAATGTCATTCGCAGAAATATGACCTACCACTGGGTACTGTGAGTATTTCGAGAATGACATTAAAAATGTATTCTCATTTATTTTTTTATTATCTTTGCAAAAATATTTTAGATATGATTTCGATTGAAAAAATCATAAACGACTCCATCGGTGTCAAACAATTGATTCTCAACGATAAAGCTCTTATCAAACGAATTAACGATGCCGCTACGATGTGTGTCGAAAGTCTTAAAAACGGCGGAAAGATTCATTTCTGCGGCAATGGAGGCAGTGCTGCTGATGCGCAACACCTCGCAGCCGAGCTCAGCGGACGTTTCTACTACGACCGTCCTCCACTCAATGCCGAGGCTCTGCATGTGAATACAAGCTATCTCACCGCAGTGGCTAACGACTATTCATACGACATGATTTACGCGCGTATGCTTCAGGCTTCCGCCAAAAAAGGCGACGTGCTCATCGGGATAAGCACCTCTGGCAATTCGGCTAACATATTGAAAGCCATAGAGGTGGCAAAAGAGATAGGCGTGAAAACCATAGGGATGACAGGGGAGAAGGGCGGCAAAATGGCTGACTGCTGCGACATTTTGATAAATGTGCCCTCCACATGCACTCCTCGAATCCAGGAATCGCATATCATGATCGGTCATATCATCTGCGAAATCATTGAATCCACATTATTCCCGCGTTAAACATGGATTGGAACCGCATCATCGACAAATCATGGACTTTGTTCCTCGACCGCGACGGTGTCATCAACACCCGCCTCGTGGATGATTATGTCAAGAATATCAATGAGTTCCAGTTTATTCCAGGCGTGTTGGAAGCTTTCAAGATCTTTGCTGAGAAGTTTGGCCGCATCATTATCGTGAGCAACCAGCAAGGGGTGGGTAAAGGCCTCATGACCATGTCGGATATCGAACACGTCCACGACCACATGCTGCAAACGATTGCAAATCAAAAGGGTAGGGTCGACAAGATTTACGTCTGTCCGCAACTCAAATCCGACCCCGACAACTTCCGCAAACCAAGTCCGCGTATGGCCTATATGGCTCAGCACGACTTCCCGGAAATCGACCTTGAGAAGTCAATCATGGTGGGCGACATGAACTCCGACCTTGAGTTCGGCAAAAACTGCGGCATGTACACTGTTTTGGTCGGGAATGAGCCCGTAAAAATAAAGCCTGATGCGAAATACAACTCACTTTTTGACTTCGCAAAAATATTAAAGTAACACTTTAGATAACATTTTTTAACATTTTTATATTCAATATTTTATGTCAGCGTTGATATTAACTGTTTTCATTATCTACACAGTCTTGATTCTGGTTATCGCGCACTTCACGTCACGGAAGTCAGACAACGCTACTTTTTTCACAGGCAACCGCAAATCACCATGGTTCGTGGTGGCTTACGGCATGATAGGGGCATCGCTATCGGGTGTCACCTTCATGTCGGTGCCCGGCGACGTTTACACCAACCAGTTCACGTATTTCGGCATAGTGCTCGGCTATATCATCGGTTACGCTGTGATCGCGCTGTTTCTGCTGCCTTTGTATTACAAACTCAACCTCACGTCGATATATACGTATCTTAACATGCGCTTCGGGAAACACTCCGAGAAGACCGGTGCGGCGTTTTTCATCTTGTCGCGCCTGCTTGGCTCGGCTCTGCGTATGTATCTGGTTGTCTTTGTGTTATATGAGTTTGTCTTTAAAGCTTGGGGTGTTCCTTTCTGGGTCCCCGCCATCATATTCATCGTTTTGATATTGATTTACACCTTCAAAGGAGGCATCAAGACAGTGGTCTGGACCGACACTCTGCAGACAACATTCCTGCTATTGGCGGCCATAATCACCGTTGTATGCATCTTACAAGAACTCAACATCTCTATTCCCGACCTGCTGAAAGCCTCGTCTGAACAAGGTTACACAAAACTTCTCGAAACCGACCCGAACCACAGTAAATTCTGGCTTAAACAAATAATAAGCGGTGCCTTCATCACCATCGTAATGACAGGCCTCGACCAGGATATGATGCAGAAAAACATGACCTGCAAAAGTCTTCGTGACGCCCAGAAAAACGTGATGACATCGAGCATACTGTTCATCTTCGTGAACATCATTTTCCTAAGCCTCGGCGCCTCACTGATATATTACGCTCAGCAAACTGGTTTCCAATTGCCGACAAACGACAGTGGAGTAGTGGTCAACGACAAGATATTTCCATCTATAGCATTCAGTTTCAGCAAGTTAACGAGCGTCGTCTTCGTGATAGGCCTCGTAGCGGCAGGCTATTCCTCAGCCGACGGCACCCTGACAGCCCTCACGACCACCTTATGCTACAATTTCCTCGATTTCGGAAACCGCAACGACATGTCAGAGGAGGCTAAAGCAAAGAAAAGAAAACACATCCACATCTTTTTTGCCTTGCTTTACCTGTTGGTAATCATAGCTTTCCGTCCGTTCCACACCGAATCTTTAATCAATAAGGTATTCGAAATCGCGGGCTACACCTACGGACCGCTGCTTGGACTTTATTCATTCGGACTTTTCGTGAAAAACCGCAAACCTGTCGACAAAATTGTGCCTTATATCGCAATAGCGTCGCCAATTTTGAGTTATATATTAAATATGTATTCTGCCCAATTGTTCAACGGCTATCAATTCGGATTTGAGATATTGATTATCAACGGCTTAATAACATTTGTCGCATTAATGCTTTGTTCACATAAAGAAGAATGTAAGGACGCATCGAATGCATCCGTTATAAACACTAAATAGTATGAAGAAACTCTTATTAATCTTAGCCTTATTCGCATCATTAACCCTTGATGCACAATATGTTACAACCATAGCAAAGAACGCCCAGTCACAAAATGAAGGCATATTTTATTATCTGCCTCGCAATGTGATAAAGCTCGAACTCACAGTTGAGGAAACCAACTATTATATCGGACCGTATGCGGAATTTGCATCAGATTTGTTGGGAACAACCGATTATATCAAGGAAAACAAGACTGAAGTTAACCTCAAAAACATTGATATTCAATTATGTATCGAGGTTGACCCTAATGCTCTGTTTTTCGTTGAGTTTGACGACAAAGCAAAGGAGCCAATACCTAATTTCAATATAGACCAAGATGGAATAATCAGGGCTGTCGGTTACGATAATATCCCCGAAGAGCTCGCTTTATGCAAAAACACATTTGACTACAATAACATGGAATATAGCGAGTCAGCACCAGTATCGTTCATCGAAATCCTTGATATTCAAGAAGATGAGGAGGATGAAGAAGAAGACGATGAGGAAGAGGGTGGTGGCAAAAAAGCTCCGAAAAAGATGACCAAGGAAGACAAGGCAAAAGTGGCACTGGAATACATCGATAAGATAAGAGTAGCACAGTTTGACCTTGTTTCGGGTGTCCAGGAAGTGAACTTCGGCAGCACCATGACACTTATGGTTGACAACATGAAATCCATTGAGAATGAATATATTAGCCTGTTTAAAGGCAAAGTCGTAAAGAATACATATAAGGTGTGTTTTTACGTAACACCTGAGAAAAGCCAGGCAAACAGCAGCGTTTGGGTCGGCAAACTCGACAATGGCGAGACCATCAAAATCCAGTTCGACACCAAAAACACTGCGGCCAGCATAAATGCATTGGATAACGACGTCCTAAATGCTGACCAAACAAACAAATTATTCTACAGAATACCGTCGTTGACCACTGCAAAAGTGACATTGGGAAACGATACAATAGCTTCCAGAGTGCTGACTATCAGTCAGTTTGGAGAGTTTAGACTGGTATCCACTAAAAACAACAAGATACTGTTCAACCCAAACACCGGTCAGGTTACAACAGTATCTAAATAGTTGATTTACAGAATGTTAGAATGGCAAATCGTCACCATTGTCTGATGCGAAATATTCATCATTCGCCGGTGGCATTGGCGGCAGCGGTTGTTGCTGCATCTGATTTGGCTGTTGCATTTGTCCCACAGGCTGTTGTGCTACAGGCTGGTCGAGGTCAAGGCGGAATGCCGTGACGTCAGTATACCATTTGCCGTTAAATTCACGCGATTCTATACGAATCTGAGCCTTGATAGTCTGGCCGACAAAGAAACTGTTGGCGTCGTTGACGCGGTCGCCCCAGCATGTCAAACAAACTTTCTTTGGAAACTGTTCCAAAGTCTCGATAATCAATTCCTGTTTTTTCCACGGTCCACGCGGTGAGTTGCCCTCAGTCAAAGTGCCTAACTGTAAAACTTTTCCAATGATTTCCATATCTGTTTCAATTTATTTTCTAGCTGCAAAGGTAACACATTTTTTGCAATGATTTTCATTTTTAACATTTTTTAACATAAAGTTCACAATCATGCAACAAATCTAAAAATCCCGCATATTTTCCAAAACCCCTTTTGAAAAATAATATACATTATGTTAAATAGTATCTTTAAAAAAAGTGGAGGAAAATCTCCTCCACAATTTAATGTTTATTCCAAAGCACTTGCTTTGTCTTTCATATTAAGACGTGAGTATATACCTTTCAGAGCCTGTTTTACAGCAGGATCGTCAGGAAGCAACTCGTAAGTCTTCTCAACGTATGGCAATGCTCTCTCATCGTAAGTCTTGGCTTCAGCGGCCATAGCGTCGGTAGCTTCAAGATACTTGTTGAAGTTTGCATATTCGCTTGGGTCTTTTTCGTTTGCAGCCTGGTAGATTTCAGAAGCCTTGTCAATCAACAAAGCGCCAGCGTTGTAATATGCGTCAGCATAAGCCTCGTTTTCAGCGATTGCGTTGTTATAATATTCGAGAGATTTCTCAACATCATAAAGTTTTGATTCACGATTACCGTAGATTGTTCCGAGGATGAAATAATATACAGGCTGTTCGGTGTTTTTCTGAGCCATCTCAAGAATCTGGTCAATGATCTCATCTTCTCTGTGAATTGTCAGATAAGTGTTAATCATTTCGTTCATAACATCCTGATCCTCAGGGAATTTCTCTCTTGCAATTGTTATGGTCTCAAGCATCTTTTCGTTATTGCCTGCTCCACGGTATGCTGCGGTCAGACTCTGATAAACTTTAGGTTCGTCCATGCCGTTTGCAATCAATGTTTGGAACATCTCGATAGCCTCGTCATTCTTATCAATTTTCACTGCACAAAGTGCTGCGTTGAGCAATGCGCTGTTGTCTTTACCGCCCAGCACTGCCATTGCGTCGTATGCTTTCTTGAAGTTGATGTAGGCATTCTCAAAATCGCCTTCATTGTAGCTGTTTGCACCAAGGTCATAATAGCTTGCTCCGACGCTGGAGGCATACTGTTTGAACTCGCCTGCATTTCTCATAAAGTATTCTTTATCAAGGTTTTGTATCTTCACGAAAGCACCCAGGACTTTCTCGTATGCGTTCATGTCGATGTCAACAAATTCAGGATATGCACCGATTTTGTAGTAAATAACTGCATAATAATGCCAAGTCTTAGGCTGATTCATTGTCGATTCATGCTCTGATGCGGCGTCGATAGCTGTTTTTGCTTTCTGAATCATTATCTTGGCATTCTGCATCTGTTTGTTTGCCTTTTCTTCTTTCTTCTGTGATCTGTAGACGTCAGCCTGGTCGATATACTGCTGGGCTGCTTTCTGATCGTTAAAAGCGTTCTGTACCTGTACGTTTTGAGCTATAGCAAAATGACCTGCAATTGCCAAAGCTAATACTAACAATACTTTCTTCATTTTTATTCAATTTTAATGTTAAACTTCTTAATTATTGTCATTTTCGTTAATAACGTTGTCGTTACCTTCATTATTGTCCAAACCCTCCTGATTCTCAGTGTTTTCGGCATTTTCATCGTATTCTTCCTCTTCTTCGATGTCCTCTGCCTTGACTTTGGTCACTGCAGCGATTTCGTCGTTGTCGCGGAGGTTGATGAGGCGCACGCCTTGTGTTGCGCGGCCCATAACTCTCAGAGTATCAACGGCTATTCTTATGAGGATGCCAGACTTGTTGATGATCATGAGGTCGTCGCCGTCGACCACATCTTTGATAGCCACCAGCTTGCCGGTCTTATCGGTGATGTTCATGGTCTTGACGCCTTTGCCGCCGCGGTTTGTGATGCGGTATTCCTCGAGGTCGGAGCGTTTTCCGTAGCCCTTCTCGGATACCACGAGCACGTTAGTCTGCGGGTCGTCGATGCATATCATGCCGACGACTTCATCGTTCTCGTCATCCACTGTGATGGCGCGGACACCAGAAGCTGTCCTACCCATCGGACGCACTGTCTTCTCCGGGAATCTGATGGCCCTACCCGACTTCAACGCGATGAGAATCTCGCTGTTGCCGCTGGTCATCTTGGCTTCCAAGAGTTCGTCGCCTTCGCGGATGCCAAGGGCGATGATACCTGTGGCACGTGGACGTGAGTAAGCCTCGAGTGTGGTCTTCTTGATGATACCCTTCTTTGTGATGAGTGTAAGATAATGATTCTCAACATATTCAGGGCTTATATTTGTCAAGTTGATGTATGCTTTGACGTTGTCATCCGGGTCGAGGTGGATAAGGTTCTGGATAGCTCTACCCTTGCTTGCCTTGGTGCCTTCCGGAATCTCGAACACGCGGAGCCAGTAACACTTGCCTTTTTCTGTAAAGAAGAGCATGTAGTTATGGTTCGTCGCCACGAATATCTGTTCGATGAAGTCTTCATCTCGAGCGTCGGAGCCTTTCGAGCCCTTGCCTCCCCTGCTCTGGCGGCGGTATTCCGTCAGGTTGGTGCGCTTAATATAATTAAGGTGTGATATTGTCACCACCACGGCGTCGTCAGCTATGATGTCTTCCATCTTGAAGTCTTCGGCGGTGTGCTCGATGATGGTTCTGCGCTCGTCGCCGTATTTCTCCTTGATGCTGAGCAGCTCGTTCTTGATGATGTCGAACTGCATCTCTGTGCTGGCGAGAATCTCCTTAAGATGTTCGATGAGTTTATGGAGCTCGTCGAGTTCATCAATGATTTTCTTTATTTCGAGACCTGCCAGCTGTCCGAGACGATATGCCACGATTGCTGTAGCCTGTGGGTCGTCGAATCCATATTGATCCATGATGGCTTGTTTAGCCTCTGACGAACCGCCTTTACATGCTCTGATGGTGGCGATGATCTCGTCAACGATGTCGATGGCGCGTGCCAGACCTTCGAGGATATGGGCGCGTTTCTCGGCTTCATGGAGGTTAAACTGTGTTCTGCGCACCACGCACTGGTGACGATGTTCCACGTAGTATTGAATCAACTGTTTAAGATTCAATGTATAAGGACGGCCATGCACCAGACACACGTTGTTGACACTGAATGAGCTCTGGAGTCCGGTCATCTGGAACAGTTTGTTCAACACCACGCTTGACACTGCGTCGCGTTTGAGTTCGTACACAATACGAATGCCGCTACGGTCTGATTCGTCGCGGATGTCGGCGATGCCGTCGAGTTTCTTTTCTGAGATAAGGTCAGCGGTACGCTTAATCATATCAGCCTTATTGATCTGGTAAGGCACTGATGTGGCTATGATGCGTTCATGACCGCCATGTTCCTCGATGGTGGTGTTGGCTCTGATAACGATACGTCCCCTACCCGTCTCGAATGCCTGGCGTACGCCTTCATATCCGTAGATTATGCCGCCTGTCGGGAAGTCAGGAGCTTTGATGTATTCCATCAACTCGCTGATGGTGATGTCGTTATTGTTGATGTATGCGATGATGCCGTCGACGACCTCGCAAAGGTTGTGAGGTGCCATATTAGTAGCCATACCGACGGCGATACCGCTCGCTCCGTTGACGAGGAGGTTAGGTATCAAGGCCGGCAGCACTGTAGGCTCCGTCTCCTGCTCATCATAGTTCTTCATAAAATCGACAGTATCCTTGTCGAGGTCGGCAAGCATCTCCTCTGATATCTTACGCAGACGTGCCTCAGTATAACGCATAGCCGCCGGCGGGTCAGCATCAGGAGAACCGAAGTTTCCCTGTCCGTCAACAAGAGGATAACGCATGTTCCAATCCTGTGCCAAATGCACCATTGCATCGTAAATAGACGAGTCACCGTGCGGATGGTATTTTCCCATCACCTCACCGACAACCTTGGCCGACTTCTTATACGGGCGATTCGAAAGAACGCCCATGTCCATCATACCATAAAGGATACGGCGGTGTACAGGTTTCAAACCGTCTCTGACATCAGGCAAAGCACGTGCTACGATGACCGACATCGAATAGTCGATGTAGCTGGTCTTCATGTGGTCCTCAATACCTATCGGGACTATGCGTTCGCCTTCATGTTTTTCACCTTCTAAAAGTTCTTCCATTTATCTTTTCTTTAATTTTTAAATTCCAAAAATTAGTTGACAAAATTACGGATTTTTTTTGAATTGGAAACAATTTTCTTCATTATTTTTTTAACATTTTTTAAAGTGTTTTTAACAAAAATCGTGCCAAAATGGCTGCGACAAGGAATATTATTTGTATTTTTGCAGTTTGAAATTTTAAGATTATGGATCAGAAGTTTTCACAAAGGGTTCAGGATATAATGCTTTACAGTCGCGACGAGGCTGTGAAAATGGGCAATCCTTACGTCGGTTTGGAGCACATTTTCCTTGGTATTGTCGACGACAAAGACAGCAATGCGGTGCAGATATTGAGGAATCTGGAGCTTGATATTGATATGTTTAGACAAAAACTGGAGGCTTCGATAAAGACCAACACTGTTGTTTTGGGAAGTACTGATAACATGCCGCTTACCAAGCAGGCCGAACGCGCGCTGAAATTCACGTATATAGTTGCAAAAGACTTCAACAGTGAACAGGTGGCATCGGAGCATCTTATGCTTGCGATTTTGCATGACGACAACAATATTGTGTCGCAACGGCTTGAATATGAAGGGATTACATTTAGCAAATATAAGAAAGAAGTGGAGAAAATGACACCTGGTTATCCTGCCAAGAGCAAGAATGAAGATATAGTCTCGGAACCTAAAAACATGTTTTTAGATGAGGACGAGGATGAGGAGACTCCCACTAAAACCACTGACAATCAACAGAATAAAAAGAATGCGAAGTCAGCGACACCTGTTCTCGACAGTTTCGGTCGTGATTTGACGAAGGCCGCTGAGGAAGGCCGCCTCGACCCTATCGTGGGGCGTGAGACGGAGCTCGAACGTATAGCTCAGATTCTCAGCAGGCGCAAGAAAAACAACCCGATACTCATAGGCGAGCCTGGCGTTGGAAAGTCAGCGATTGTTGAGGGTTTGGCGCAACGCATTGTGGAACATAAGGTCTCGCGCACATTGTTCAACAAACGCGTCATCGTGCTTGACATGGGCTCGGTGGTCGCTGGAACGAAGTACAGAGGCCAGTTTGAGGAACGTATGAAAGGCATCATGAACGAGCTCGAGAAGAACCCCGACATCATCATTTTCATTGATGAGATACACAATATCGTGGGTGCAGGCAACGCCAACGGCTCACTCGACGCTTCCAACATGTTAAAGCCGGCGTTGGCACGCGGAGTGCTGCAGTGCATAGGTGCGACGACATTGGACGAATATCGCCAATACATCGAAAAAGATGGCGCATTGGAACGTCGTTTCCAAAAAATATTAGTTGAGCCGACGAGTCCTGAAGAGACGGTTCAGATTCTGAATAATATAAAAGGTCGTTACGAGGACCATCATCTGGTGAGATACTCGCCGGAAGCTATTGAGGCCTGTGTGAAGCTCACCGACCGCTATATCTCCGACCGTCACCTTCCCGACAAGGCCATTGACGCTTTGGATGAGGCGGGCGCAAGGGTACATATCGGAAACATCCATGTTCCAGCGGAGATCACAGAGCTTGAGCATGCTGTAGAAGACATCAAACAGCAGAAGAAACTCGCCATCAAGGAGCAGCGTTTCGAAGACGCGGGGAAATGTCGTGACGAAGAGAAATCATTGGTTGAGAAACTCGAAAACGCCAAGAAAGAATGGGACAGACAGACCACAGAGCATCGTGAGACCGTGACTGAGCAGAATGTAGCAGAGGTTGTGGCCATGATGACTGGCGTGCCCGTGCAGCGTATCGCTCAGAATGAGAGCGACCGCCTCATGAGTATGGAGACAGAACTCGCAGGCACCGTAATAGGTCAGGATGAGGCGATTAAGAATGTGGTAAAAGCCATCAGACGCAACAGAGCGGGCTTGAAAGACCCGAACCGGCCGATAGGAAGCTTCATTTTCCTTGGTCCCACTGGCGTAGGAAAGACATATTTAGCGAAGGTCCTTGCGAAGTATCTCTTTGATTCCGAGGACGCCTTGATACGTATCGACATGAGTGAATACATGGAGAAATTCGCGGTTTCACGACTCGTGGGAGCGCCTCCAGGATACGTCGGTTACGAAGAAGGCGGCCAGCTGACAGAGAAAGTGCGTCGCAAACCCTACTCCATCGTTCTTTTGGACGAGATTGAGAAAGCACATCCGGATGTGTTCCATCTTTTATTGCAGGTGCTCGATGACGGCCAACTCACTGATTCTCTTGGCAGAAAGGTCGATTTCAAGAACACCATCATCATCATGACATCGAACATCGGCTCACGTCAGTTGAAAGATTTCGGTCAGGGTGTGGGATTCGGCACACAGGCCAAGAAAGACTCAAAAGACACCGACAGCCGAGCCATCATCGAAAATGCATTGAAACGCACCTTTGCGCCTGAATTCCTAAACAGAATCGACGAGGTGGTGATGTTCGACACATTAAACAAGGAGAGCATCAACAAGATCATTGACATCGAGCTTAAGAATGTGTTCGAACGCACCAAAGAGATGGGTTATGAGCTGGAATTGACAGAAAAAGCACGCAATTTCATCGTTGAGAAAGGCTGGGACGAGCAATATGGGGCACGTCCGCTGAAACGTGCCATCCAGAAATATGTGGAAGATGTTTTGGCAGAGGAAATAATCAAGTCGAACCCCGCAAAAGGCGCGAAAATCGTTATAGATTATAACGAAGAAAAGAAAGATATGAATGTAGAGACGCGCCATGGCACGTCTGTACAAACAATAGATAAATGAATCTGAAAGATAAGATCGATAATAAATTTTTCAAGGTTATAACCGCCGCGTCGCGTGAGTTGGGATACGATTCATACATTGTGGGCGGTTATGTCCGTGACCTTTTGCTGAAACGCCCATCGAATGATATTGACGTGGTTACGGTCGGCAGTGGCATCGAGTTGGCAAAGAAGACCGCCTCGTTGCTGCCAGGCAAGAAACACGTGAAATATTACGGACGTTTCGGCACGGCGATGATAAACGTGGCTGGGCATGAGATTGAGTTTGTGGGTGCCAGAAAAGAGTCATATACCGCTGACAGCCGCAAGCCGACGTGTGAGAACGGCACCTTGGAAGACGACCAAAACCGAAGAGATTTCACCATTAACGCAATGGCCATCTCATTGAACGAGAACGACTTCGGTGAATTAGTCGACCCATTCAACGGCGTTCAGGACTTGCACGACAAAATAATCAGAACGCCATTAGACCCCGACGTCACCTATTCTGACGACCCGTTACGCATGATGCGGGCTATTCGTTTTGCAACACAGCTGCATTTCATGATTGAGACCGAGTCGTTTGAAGCCATAAGACGTAACGCACAGAGAATCAAGATAATATCGATGGAGCGCGTGACCGAGGAGATGAACAAAATCATCATGTCGGACGTGCCGAGCATTGGTTTCAAGTTGCTTGACAAGAGTGGTTTGTTGCCCATCATTTTCCCACAGATGGCGGCGTTGAAAGGTGTTGAGATTCAGGAAGGAAAGGGTCACAAAGACAACTTCTACCATACCTTGGAAGTGCTTGATAATGTGGCGAATAGCGGCGGCGACCTATGGCTTAGATGGGCTGCGGTGCTGCATGATATCGCCAAGCCGCAGACCAAGCGTTTCGAGAAAGAGGCCGGCTGGACATTCCACGGCCACGAAGTCAAGGGAGCGAAGATGGTGCCTAAGATTTTCGCCAATTTCAAGCTTCCGCTGAACGAGAAGATGAAATATGTGGAGAAACTCGTTTACCTCCACCTCCGCCCTATCGTGCTGGCTCAAGATATCGTAACTGATTCAGCAGTAAGACGTTTGCTCTTTGACGCTGGCGATGATATCGACGATCTGATGACACTATGCGATGCCGACATCACCTCGAAAAACGAAGAGAAAAAAGCACGTTTTCACAATAATTTCCAGATTGTGCGCCAGAAGCTGAAGGAGATTGAGGCGAAAGACCATCTGCGCAACTGGCAGCCACCTGTCGACGGCATCGTCATCATGGAGACATTCGGTATTCCTGAGAGTCGCGAGGTCGGAGTGATTAAGACAGCCATCCGTGAGGCCATCTTGGACGGCATCATCGGCAACAATTTCGCGGAAGCGTACCAGTTTATGAAAGAAGAAGGCTCGAAACTCGGCTTGAAAGTCGTGAAAGAAGTGACCGAGCCTGTCGAAGTTAAGTCAAACGGGCCGGTTCCGGAGAAAAGATAATGACGAAGAAACATCTCATAATACTGGCGGGGCCGACGGCATCGGGCAAGACGGCGACCGCGATAAAGCTCGCGAATGCTTTCGAGACCGATATCATATCAGCCGACAGCCGTCAGTTTTACAAAGAGTTGTCGATTGGAACAGCCGCTCCTACAGAGAAAGAATTGAGCCAGGTAAACCACTTTTTCGTGCATCATCTGAGTATTTTTGACAAATACGATGTCGCTGATTATGAGAAAGATGTATTATTTTTCTTAAAGCATTACTTTAAGATGAATGATTGCATTGTCATGACTGGCGGATCGGGGCTTTTCATCGATGCAGTATGCAACGGGCTGGATGCCATACCGGATGTCAGTGACGAGATTAGGATGAAGGTTCAGAAGATGTATGAGGAAGGCGGCATTGGGGCATTGCAACGAGAAGTTGAGAAGGTTGACAATGAGTATTTTCAGATTGTTGACAAGCAAAATCCACGTCGTTTGCAGCGCGCATTGGAGGTTTTTTACCAAACGGGGAAGCCCTACTCCACTTTCAGGCAGAAAAACGTGGCGGAGCGCGATTTCGACATCATCAAAGTGGCGTTGTTATGGGACAGAGAGGCTCTCATCGAGCGAATCAACAGGCGTGTTGACATGATGATGGAGCAAGGGCTTCTTGACGAAGCGAAGTCGGTGTATCCTTATTGTCACCTAAACACTTTAAACACAGTAGGTTATAAGGAATTGTTCGATTACCTCGATGGAAAATGCACTTTGGAGCAGGCTGTTGAGCAGATTAAGACAAGCACTCGGCAATACGCAAAACGTCAGATGACGTGGCTTCGCAAAAACAATGATTATCAATGGTTTACTATTGATCAGATTGATGAGATGACAGAATATATCAAATCGAAGTTTTAAAGTTTAGAGTTAAAAGTTAGAGAGAAATATATTTTGTTTCGATTTTTTTATTAATTTTGCAGAAAATTTAAATAAATATTTTATGGATTATTTTCGATGCATAAAGCCGTGTGTTGAATCAGAGATTGGTAAATTAGACTATGTCATGTTGCACGCTCCCGGTGAGGAAATTGAGCACATGACCCCGGAAAACGCCCACAAATTTCTTTTCAGTGACATTTTAAACCATCGTGAAGCGATGGAGAACTACAAAAACTTTGAAGGAAGTCTGAAAAAAGTCACTAACGTCTTGTATTTCAAGGATTTGTTGATTGACATATTAAAGAAAGAAGATGTAAAAATCAGTCTTGTAAGCAGAATCTGCGAAAAGGAAAACCTTCAATATCTCAGGGATTTGCTTCTTGGTTTTGATGAGGAAAAGCTCGCGAAAGTGCTTATTGAGGGCTATGACAACCCCAGTTTGCGTGAGCGTTACATCTTCCCTCCTATTCCTAATCTGTTTTTCATGCGCGACGCGTCGTTCACCATGTACAACAACGTGATGATTAGCAAGATGGCGACCACGGTGCGTGATCGTGAGACCATGATTTTGGACGCTATCTTCAATAATTCAACGATTATTGACGTTAAGGCCATCCATCCTGTAGAGCGTTATGCCATGAACGGCATCGGCCGTGTTGAAGGCGGTGACGTGGAGATTGCGCGTCACGACATAATTTTGAGCGGCTGTGGAGCGAGAACCAGCAAGGAAGGCATTGATGCGATGTTGGAGCATCTGAGAGGCCTGGGTGGTGTGCGTCATCTCATCATGCAGGAGCTGCCACTCGAGCCTGACTCGTTCATCCACCTCGACATGGTGTTCACCTTCCTCGACAAAGACCGTTGCATGGCATATAAGCCGGTGATAATGAGCGGCTTATTCAAGACCGTACATTTCGAGGTCTGCGGGCATGAATACACCAAAGTCAGTGAGGAGAAGAACCTCATCGAGGCATTGGGCAAGCTTGGCATGAATCTCGAGCCTATATTCTGCGGTGGTGGCGACGAATATGCCGGTCCACGCGAGCAGTGGCACAGCGGAGCCAACTTCTTCGCTTTTGCCCCTGGCAAAGTGTTGGGATATGCAAGAAACTATAACACTATCGAAGCTTTGAACAAGAATGGTTTCAACGTGCTTCCGGCTGCCGATGTGGCATCAGGGAAGCTGAATCCTGACAACTACAAACGCTGTGTAGTGGCATTTGAAGGCAATGAGCTCTCAAGAGGTGGTGGCGGTGCACGATGCATGACGATGCCGCTGGTGAGACAGTCAGTCAACTGGTAATAAAAAAAAAGAATCGCTCTACGAGCGATTCTTTTTTATCATATAGGCGGCGCCGAGGACGGTCATTATCAGCAAACCGCTACCGAGCGGAGCCGACTCGTTGGTGTTGGAGCCTATGGTTGAGCCAGGCATAACCAAGCCGATTTCATTGGGATTACTCATCCTATCATTATTGAAACCGTCATTATTATTGAAGAAACCGTCAGACTGGGCATTGGCGCTTAATGCCATTGTCATTATGATTGCGATTGTGAATAATATCTTTTTCATATTTCGTATATTTTATTCTGTTTGTTATCGGATGATCATTTTCTGAGTCTTTCCATTCAATTTGAAAATATAAACTCCCATTTGCGGTGCGGCTATTGTTTGAACGCCGCTGACACGTTGGGTCGAGACGAGACGTCCCAGTACGTCGTAAACCTCAAGAGTTCCATCGCCACTGACGATGATATCGCTGCCTGATTGGTAGGCAAAGGTCTCTGAGTCTGTCGAATGTCCGGCGTTATAATCGAGTCGCAGCACGAAACGGTCGAGGCGGTCGCCAGGCGTGCCGACGAAGGTGTAACTGTTTTCCATAAGCATGTCGGTATCGTCGCCGGTAAGCTTGTCGACGAGATGCATGTAGCTAAACTCGCCTTCCGCCTTCACACTGATAGTGTATTGTCCCATCGTCTTGGCCTCAAAACCGAGGTTGATGAGTTTGGTGTTGTCGTTCATGTCAGCGATGGCGAAATCCTCACCGTTATTGACTACGTAAAGCATTGGTATATCAGCGTTGCGGTGCTCGATTTTGTTGAGACCCCTGCCCTCTTTGAAGAGAACATAAGCCACATCGGAATATACTGAGTTTTTGACGGTGAACATGATGTTGTCGTCACCCGATTTAGCCGTGTTATGGCCATCAGTGTCGATGAATACGAGATTTTTCATGTTTGCATCAGATTTTGCTTGCACCAGGATACCAGTGTTAGGTTTGATTGGGGTAGCATTATCTGTGCCAGCACTCCAAGCGCCGGATTCCGTGAGGGTGTAGAAGCCGTCTTCGAGCCAAGTGTTCGGAATTGCGGCATTTTCACCTTTGTATATATTATGCGGATATGGGTTTCCGATAAGGTTGAAACCTTTGAAACGGTTGTCTGCGCAGGCATACGACAGTTGACAAGAGACCTCGCCCACGTTGATATCGCCGGTAAATTCGAGGCCGGCCACTGTTGAACGATAGAGATATCCACGACCGTTGGTGAGATTTTCAAAGATATTGTCGTCATTTCTGTATTCCTGCCACATCATGGAAGGCTCATCGTATTGATAAACATTATGTATGCCTTGGACGAAGTCTGCGATTGCGATATTATTAACCGGGGAAGAAATTGCGTACCATGCGTTGGAAGTCTTTGTTTCTGAGGCTGTTATATCTTTTTGCATAGTAGCTGTCACTGAATTGTTAACCTTCAGCTGACCGCCGTCGGCAATGGTGAGTTTGCCAAATTTCTGGACTTTACTGCCAGTATTAATAGTGTCAGTGTTTATCACGATCTGGTTGGCTTCAGCCACAACGCCTTCTGGAATATTAACATTGGCGTTGATGATGACGTTGTCATCGCCGTTTGGCGTGCCATTACCCCACATCGCCGGGTCATCCCAATCGCCT
>CADAFC010000017.1:24448-26908 GCA_902787095.1 uncultured Bacteroidia bacterium | reverse complement strand
TTATCAATATTAACGTTGATAATCATTTAGTTACAGACGTTTCGACAAAAAGAGGCAACACTTATAAAGCCGACAGTTATATCTCAGATGTACATCCCGATGTGTTGCTGAGAGTCATTTCAGAGAAGGCTTTCCCTACCGCTTTCAAGAAAAGACTCCATTCGATTCCAGAGTCGTCATCGAGTTTCAAAGTCTATATTAAATTCAAGGACAATGCATTCAGATATGTCAACCATCCTTGCTATTACATTGATAATCAAAACGATTGGCCAAGTCAATTCATGTGCGTGACACCGCCTGTCGAGAATCAGGGAGAGTTTGCGAAGACGATGATTGTCATCAGTCCGATGGAATTTGAGCAGGTGAAGAGATGGGAAGACACATGGACTGGGCATCGCGGCGAGGATTATGAGACTTGGAAACAAGAAATGACAGAAAAACTGCTTGACCTTGTAGAGAAGATATATCCGGAGATACGCAGCGGCATTGAGTTTTCGTTTGCCTCCTCCCCTCTCACCATCCGTGATTTCTACGGCAACAAATACGGTTCGAACTACGGATTTCAGAAGGACAGCAACGACCTCATGCTTTCGCAGATGTCAGTATTCACTAAGGTTAAGAATCTTTTCCTTACAGGACAAAATGTCAACATCCACGGTTTCTGTGGAGTGTCTGTCACAGCCATTGAGACAGCCGAAGCCATTGTCGGCCACAACGAAATTGTCAGAAAAATCAATAAAAATTGTTGAAGTAATTAAAAGTTTCGTATATTTGTAGTTTGTTTTGGGATTATTATTAACTGATGGAAACTATAAAGCTGAAACTTATTTACCCTAAGTGGAACAAACTTCCGGGGCAGACGACGTTCAATTTGCCTCCTCACGGTCCGGTTGCTTTCGCTGCCACTTTACCCGAATATGTCGATATCTCGTTCACCGACGAGAACGTGGAACCCATTGATTTTGAAGAGGAATGCGACCTCGTAGCTCTGTCGATGATGCTCACCACTCAGGTCAAACGTGGCTGGGCCATTGCCGACGAATATCACAAGAGAGGCAAGAAAGTCATTGCGGGAGGCATCTCCACCATGCTTCATGCCGAGGAGATGGTAAACCACGTCGACAGCGTGTTTCTTGGTGAGTCGGAAGGCCGCTCGGAGCAGGTGATTATTGACTGGAAGAACGGCTGTCTGAAGAAGATTTACAACTACATGGGCAACCAGCCTGACATCGCTTTGGTGGGACCATGCCGCCGTGACCTATACAAGCGTGAGCTGTACAACCACAAAGGCGTTCAGATGGTGGATTTGTTCCATGCAAGCCGAGGCTGCCGTTTCAGCTGCTATCCATGCGCCGTTTCCTATCTCGGTGGCAGAAAATTCCGCCCGCGTCCGATTGACAAGGTGGTGGAAGACATGGCCGGCATCGACAACAACCGCCTGTTTATAGTCGACAACTCATTGGCGCAGAATAAAGAATGGGAGAAAGAGCTGTTCACAGCCATCGCCCCACTGAAGAAAAAATGGATAAGCCACACCATTGAAGACGACCCCGAAATCCTCGATTTAGCATCAAAAGCAGGCGCTTGGTACGTGTACCAGGCCGTTTACGACACATCGGATTACATCAAGGAACGTGTGAAACGCTACCACGACTACGGCATCGGAGTGGAAGGCACCATACTCTTTGGCCTTGACAATCAGACAGAAGACGACATCAAACGCTTGATTGACTTCCTTGGCGAGATCGATTTGGATCTGGCAGAGTTCACCATATTTGCACCATTCCCGCATACCAAAGGTCACGACGATTTGTTACGTCAAGGCAGAATCTTCGATTTCGACTGGGATCATTACAATGCAGGCCAGGTGGTTTATCAGCCGAAAAACATGTCGCCAGAAAAACTGCAGGATCTGTATGACTATGCTTGGAAAAGCTTTTACGCCAGCGAGACACAGGAATCGAAGATGTTCAGATTGTTCTGCAACGTGGCATTGCGCGAAATGGAAGAAGGCACATATCGTCCACGCGACAGACGTTTGATAAACAAGTCTTTTGGTCGTGATGTGGACCGCAGTAAACGAAATGTTAACGTAAGAGTACAATGATGGATGGACGTGGCGCGCCGCGTCCTTACAAAATTATTTTTAATTATGAAGGTTTCCAAAGATTATTATGATGAGATTTTCCTATTCAAAGGCGAATGGGACATGGAATCATCTTGTGGATTGAAAATCAGAGAGATAGATGGCAAAACATACGTCATCGTGACGGAATTGTATCAAGATAATCCTGGCACATCGGTGACGTATGCAGGCAAAAAACTCGCCGACCAGATATGTGAGGCAAAGAATCTGAAACTGGAAGACATCGTTTATCTTGAATGCACTCCAAACACCAATTCCAAACTGTCGTTTTATGATGAGGAGTATTTCCAGGTTGATTTTTCTGCAGACATGCA
>CADAFC010000017.1:0-24423 GCA_902787095.1 uncultured Bacteroidia bacterium | reverse complement strand
GGAAGACATCGTTTATCTTGAATGCACTCCAAACACCAATTCCAAACTGTCGTTTTATGATGAGGAGTATTTCCAGGTTGATTTTTCTGCAGACATGCAACATAAATACCGCCAGTTATCGAAAGAAGAAGTGATGAAGATTTTGGGCAGATAATGTTTAGAAGATTATTTATATTCAGCCTATTAGCTATTCTTGCTGTCAGCGTTTGCGCACAAGAGCCTGTGGCCTTGTGGGATGGGCAGGATGTAAGACACGGCAAGCAGGTGACGTTGACGCCGTTTATAGCTGAAAACAACCCCGATGGGACTGCGATAATTATATGTCCAGGAGGCAGTTACTTCTGGCTTGACGATGTTAATGAAGGCGATGACGTGGCCCGCTGGCTCAACGAAAATGGGATTTCCGCCTTCGTTTTACGTTATCGAGCCGCTGGTTTTCAAGCTTATTTCTGGCATTATCGCAAAATTTTCAATGGAAAACAGCATCCCGACATGCTTGACGACGCACAACGTGCTCTCGAATATGTCAGACAAAAATCCGATGACTTTGCAATAGACCCTAACCGATTGGGAATCATGGGGTTCTCGGCTGGCGGACACCTTGCTATGATGACTGCTTGTTTCGCTGACAAAGACAAAAATCCGCCTGCTTTTGTGGCCCCAATTTACCCTGTAGTGACGATGAACGAGCCTTACGTCCATGAGCGTTCACGCCGTGCCTTGCTTGGCGAAAAAATGCGAGACTCCTTGTCGTTGGAAAAACACATCCCAGACAATTGTCCGCCTGTGTTTATTGTTAATTGCATAGATGATCCAGTTGTTGATTATCACAATTCCATACTACTTGACGAGGCATTGACAAATAAAAACATTGAACATAAATATATTCAGTATAAGACGGGCGGCCATGGATTCGGCGCAAGCGATACGAAAGGCACAGATGAATGCCGTCAATGGAAAAATGAGTTTTTAATATGGCTTGAAGAAATCGAGCTTTAAACAATCATAATTTATGATTAACAACGACATAGAATACAAATCAGCAGAAGAGATTAAAGCTTTTCAAGAGGAATTGCTTCATAAGGCTTTGGCTTATCTGAAAGATAACTCACCGTACTATCAGAGGATGTTCAAGAGCTACGGCATCAACATCGAGAAAATCCGTCATATCGAGGATTTGGTGAAGATTCCGTTCACCGAGAAGAAAGACTTGCAGCTCTTTAACGATGAGTTTTTATGCTGTCCGAAGGCGAAAATCATCGATTATATCACCACCTCGGGCACTCTCGGTGACCCTGTGACCTTCGGATGCACTGAGAAAGACCTGCAGCGCCTGGCTTTCAACGAGAAAAAGTCGTTTGAATGCGCTGGTGTTAAGCCTGGCAACATAGTCCAGCTGATGACCACCTTAGACAAGCGTTTCATGGCAGGACTGGCTTATTTTCTTGGTCTCCGCGAGCTTGGTGCCAGTGTGATACGAGTTGGCAACGGCATCCCGGAGCTGCAGTGGGACACCATCCGTCGCATCAAGCCCGACACCATCATGTGCGTGCCGTCGTTCATATTGAAACTCATCCAATACGCCGAAGAGCATAACATCGACTATAAAAGCAGCAGCATCCGCCGTATCATCGGCATTGGCGAAGGCCTGCGCGACCAGAACTTCGAGCTCAACCTCCTTGGACGGAAGATCAAGGAGAAATGGGATGTGCAGCTTTTTGCCACCTATTCGTCGACTGAGATGGGTGCCACCTTCTCGGAATGTGAGTACGGGCTGGGCGGTCACGTGCATCCGGAGCTGATAATCGTGGAAATCATTGGCGAAGACGGACTCCCTGTTCCTGATGGCCAGCCAGGCGAGATAGTGGTGACGACACTCGGCGTGGAAGGCATGCCGCTGCTACGTTTCCGCACGGGTGACATCGCAGCTAAGATAGTGGAACAATGCAAATGCGGTCGTAACTCATACCGCCTCACCCCTCTCGTGGGCCGTAAAAACAACATGATAAAACTAAAAGGCACAACGCTGTATCCACCTGCGATAAACGACGTTTTGGACAACACCGATTACGTTGAAAATTATGTGATTGAAGTCAGACAGAGCGAAGCCGGCACCGATGACGTGGTGGTAAAAATCGGCTTGAAATACCAACCGGATTTCGATGTTGTGAAAGAATTGAAAGACAGCTTCCGCTCACGTATCAGGGTAGCTCCGCAGATTGAATTGCATCCTGTGGAGGAGATTCAGAAGATAAACTATCCGGCAAAGAGCCGTAAACCAATAAAATTCATCGACTTAAGAAACAAATGATGGCTAGTTTTGACGACATACGACCTTACAATGCGGAGGAGTTCCCTGCCGCCATGCAACGCATCGCCGACAGCGAGCTCATTCCATCAATCGCCAACTTCCTGATGCCTGGTGTTGATCCGGAAATATTACGCAACAAAATCCGTAATATTAGGAACATCAATGAGTTACAGCTCGGTTTTTTAAAGGAAGTCATCGAGATCTTGCTGAAAAAGACCACCACACTGTTCGACTGGTCGGGAATGGAGAACATCAGCGAGAAGAAGCCGTATCTGTTTGTCTCTAACCATCGTGACATCGTGCTTGACGCTATGTTTCTGCAATATATTCTGAACGCAGGAGGGCATAACACCTGCCAGATCACCTTTGGAAGCAACCTCATGGAACATCCTATGGTCGTTGATTTCGGCAAAGCCAACAAGATGTTTCGCACCGAGCGTGGCGGCAACCGGATGGAGTTTTACAACAACCTGATGCACATGTCGGAGTATATGCGCTATGTCATCACGGAGGAGAAGGAATCAGTGTGGATCGCACAGCGTAACGGCCGCACCAAAGACGGCATCGACGCCACCGACCCCGCCATCATCAAGATGTTTTGGATGAGCCGCAGAGACGATAAAGTGAAATCACTGGCGGATATGAACATAGTGCCAGTAGCTGTCTCATACGAGTGGGAGTCATGCGATAAACTTAAGACGTTGGAGCTTTACGCGACGAAGGTCAACGGACGATATGAAAAACGACCCGGAGAAGACCTCAACAGCATTATCACTGGCATCATTCAGCCCAAGGGACACGTGCATTTCCACATCTGCGAGCCTGTAACAGAAGCCGACCTGCAAAGGATGGACAGCACTCCAGGCGACTACTTCAACAACATCGCCAAGCTGATGGACGAGCGCATCAACGCCGGATATATGTCAATGTCTAACAACTTCATTGCCAACGATTTACGCAGTGAATCAAACAAATATGCCAGCCATTATACCGAGAAGCAGAAAAACGATTTCCTGCAATACATGAAATGGATTGAGATGTACAAAGACCTCGACCAGGCACTTTTAAGAGATATTTTCTTGGGAATCTACGGCAATTCTGTGAGATAACATCTCCTGATTTCGTCACAAAAAAGCACTTAATTTCGTCACAAAAGCACCTGATTTCGTCACAAAATCAAAAAATTCGTCACAAATTCCGGAATTTCGTCACAAAAACAGGGTCAAGTGGGGAAACACCTTAAAATTTGTTCTGCCAGTCCAATTTGATACCCTTTTGATTCAAACACGACTTCATTGTTATCGTCAGTAACCCTGAAAACAGGGAGATTATCGGCAGGCATGTCGCTTTTTATCTCATAGTTGATATTATCAGGTAACTCATTGAATTTCTTCAATTTAAAATTGCTATAATCCTCTTCGTCTTTGAAATAGAATGTTATTTCTCCTTTCAGTTTCTCAAATTTTTCCTTCAAGATTGATATCTCTTGCATGGCGTGGGTTGTCGGCTCACTTCCACCATCCAAATACGCGACGATACGCGAACCTTCTGATGATGGTTTTATAGCAGACGTGGTTCTTCCCTTCTCTACGGAAGGCTGGCGCATTGTCATTTTAACATTTGTCGTTTTACCACTTTCTATATAGAAGAAAATCAATCGGTTAAGCACGCTTCCATCAGCGAGACGCGGACCGAAACTCAAGACATAATAAGCAGGGTCAAGCGTGATGCCTCCGTTTGCCATCATCTGCGACAGTGTCATTCCAACATCCATTCCAGGGTCCATGGCATCGTATGCGAGAAGGTCAAATGTGTTGCCGTTGAATTTCTTAATGCTGAAATGGGTGTAATAACGAGGGTCGTCATCGCCTTGATATTCGATGACCAATGTTCCTGGCATCTGTGACGGATTATCATCTGCATCTACAGCAGCGAACTCCACATCAATCCATTGATTATCAAAATATTGCACTTTACCCGTAACAGCGTCGATGCGTGAAGTGATGCCTTTGGAGCGTGCCAATGCCACGAAGAAAATATCGCGCGAATGCGAGTCGGCGACACGTGAGCGCAGTACACCAGCCGGAGAAATCGGCGTTCTGCTCTCGGCAAAAACATCGTCGACTGTTATGCTGTCGTTAACCCATTTGATTAAATCCTCAATATTATTTGGCAGAGACGATGTACACATCGTCTCTACAAATGGTCGCAACATCTCGTTTGAAACGCGCGGATTTAGCATATCATTATCAAGACAATCCTTCAAAACATCCATTGAAACATCACGCAAATCCTTGTCGGTCAGGTTGTGAAGAAGAATGTATGCATCCTCTTCCCTATCCTGTGCTCTCGCATAATCGATGAATTCCTTGATTATCTGATAGTTACCCCATGTTTTTGCCATGATTTCACGGTCGTAATCGCCTTCGTTTTGTGCAGCGACACATTTGGCAATATATGCGTTACGGATTGAATCTTCTACAGCAAGACGGCTGTTGTTAGCGGCTCGCATTTCGGCGGAAACATCAGGAATCCGTGCATTTTCCATAGGAGGAATAACATCATAATCATACGATTCAACGGTATTTGAGGTGCAATACATTGCGTCTTTACAGAGAGTTATTGTGATGGTATCCGCAGATCCAACAGTCACCACCTCCCATCCGAATTTGCCGTCTTTCGAGGCATAAACCATCATGGTGCCCAGACCTGCCGTCAGCCACGTATATCCTTGATTATCAGTATATTTTGTGGCAACGGTGTTATATTCTGAATAGTTGTATATCTTGAAGTCGACGCGTGCTTCAGACACTGCATTCCCATCATTATCAATGACTTTCACGTTCAATTTCGCTGTCTCGGCATAGTTGTCAACCACGTTAATCTCGGTATAATATGGTGTTTTGCTGATGACTTCCTCCGGACCGTCATAATCGCCTAAAACGCGAGTGTGAACGAGCAATGCGCGCGATGCTGGAGCGTTGAACCAACCCAGGTCAAGCACAGGTTCGGGCTCGCAGGCACCCAGAAAATGCCATTTGCCGTCGACCCAGGCCTCAACCCAAGCGTGGTTGTCGTCGCAATGAGCCCAACGAGGCACGTAAACCTGTCGGGCAGGGATGCACACAGTGCGCAGAGCCGCCACCAGAAGAGTCGATTCCTCACCACAGCGTCCCCACGACGTATTGATAGTCGCCATCGGAGCGCTCGTGCGTGAGTCGGAGCCTTTGTAATTGACTTTTTCATGGCACCAGTGGTTGACTTCCAACACAGCATCGTACATCGACAAATCCTTAACCCTGTCTCGCAATTCCTCATAATATGCCATGCGGAAATCATCGAGATTCTCGTTGTTCACTCGTATCGGCAGCACAAAATGCTTGAACTCGCGCTCAGGAACACGCTTACCCCAAGGCAATTCTTTCTTTGCCTTGAAAGAAGCTTGAATATTTTTTAAGAAATAATCTTCGCTGTAGTCAATCTCGTCGCCAAACGGCATCGACATTCGCAAATCCAACAATGCATAACGTTCTTTTTGTGAGACAGAACATGCTGTCACAAGCAACGCGATGGTAATTATAAGGAATAATTTTTTCATAATGCATTGTTTTATTGTAGAAACAATGTCACATCGTCTCTACATCATAAACTCTGTCAAATCAGAATTTAATATTTCCTGCAATTCGGCACGATGGTCTTTATCGGTCTTCACGAAGAGGAATCCCCAGATGCTCATGGCAGGATTCATGATGTCGCGAGTCTCAACAACGCCATGCCAATGTTTCTTAATCTTCTCAAAATCAATGGCTTTCGTTGTCTCATACGGCTTGTCGAGCACGACAAAACTGAACACATCGTCTTCTATGCCGTTCCACATCGTGGCGTAGTCAGGATGTATGCCCTCAAAGAAGGCTTGCACCGGAAGCAGTCCGCAAGTATGTCTTGTCAAATCATTCAAGCACATACCAGCGAAACGTAACGGATTGACCTCAATCGGGATAGCCTTGCCAGAATTCTTATCCACACGGAACTCCACGTGCATCGGGAAGTTTCGGAGATTTAACACGCCATTCAAATCGATAAGGAACTGGTTAAACGGACCATAGTTCTTCTCAAATATCTCCTTGCTCATGCAGTAGAGGCGGTCGCTGACGTCGGTCTCCGACTTGAAGATATGATGGAAGATATTGATAATGTTAGGCTTACCATCTTTATCATAATAAGCGTCGACTGCGTATTCCTCGCCTTGGATGAAGTCTTCGAGCACGAATTTGCCGCTCTTCACCACAGTCTCAGGGAACACCGCACATTGTTTTGCGAAGTTCTTGTCAATATCGTCGAGTGCATTCTGCCACTCCTCCTTGCTGCGGACGATGTACACGCCAACGCTGAGGAAGCCGACTGCCGGTTTTATGACCAGAGGCAACGGCAGCTCATCGGGATTGAGTGAGCGCAACTCTTTCATTTCCACTTCTTTATAATAGAAGTCCGGGAAGATTTTGGCGCATATCTTACGGAACTCGGCCTTGTCTTTCACAATCTTCACCTTCTCGATAAGTTCTGAGCCTGCGAGATGCGGGTAGAGCCACACGAGAGCGTTTTCCGACACGGCATAAAGCTTTCCAGATTTCTGATAATGAGCAACGAACTCGTTGTCGTTCAGCAAGTTAAGACGATGTCCCTGTTTTACAAGGAGCTCTGACATCTCGTTACGGAGGACTGCTATTTGCGATTTCTCCAGATACTCCACCAATGGAGCTGAGACGTATGGTTTTTCAAGAATAATCATTGTAGTCTTTAGTTTTTAGTCTTTAGTTTTTAGTCTTTAGTAGAGAAGGTCTAAAGACTAGAGACTAAAGACTAACGTCTATCTTAATATGTTTGCGTTTCTGTCGGGGCTATACGACACAAATTTAATCGGGACGCCCACTTTTTCCTCTATGAATTTTATGTAATCTTCTAAAGCCTGTGGGATGTTGCCGTCTATTTTATGGTTCCAGCCCGGAATTGTTGTATAGACGGGTTTCATCGTCTCGGTGCAGGCGTCATAAGGCAGATAATCAATCACTTTGCCTTTGTATTCGTAACCTATGCAGACTTTTATCTCTTTGAGGTCATCCATCACGTCGGACTTCATCATCATGAGGTCGGTGACTCCGCTCAACATGCAGGCATATTTCAAAGCAGGGATGTCGAGCCAGCCTGTACGGCGCGGGCGGCCTGTGGTAGCGCCAAATTCATGACCGTTGGCACGAAGCATCTCGCCTGTCTCGTCGAACAGCTCTGTCGGGAACGGGCCAGTACCCACACGTGTGCAGTATGCCTTGAAGATGCCGTAAACCTTACCGATCTTGCCAGGAGCCACACCCAGTCCGGAGCATGCGCCAGCTGCGATGACCGACGATGATGTCACGAAAGGATAACTTCCGAAGTCGACATCGAGCATTGAGCCCTGAGCGCCTTCAGCGAGGACACTCTTGCCCTCGTCGAGATATTTATTAATAAGGTATTCACTTTCGACGAACTGGAACTTTTTCAAAAAGCCGATTGCGTCAAACCAAACCTTCTCATAATCAGTGAAGTTCATGCCATCAAGGCGCACCTCGTTGATATCGAAATCCAAATCTTTAATCTGTTGATAATGTTTGGCTTTGATATTCTCGTAGCGCTGTTTGAAGTCGCTCATCATGATGTCGCCGATGCGCAGCCCGCGGCGGGCAGTCTTGTCGGTGTATGTTGGTCCGATACCTTTCAGGGTGGAGCCGATCTTCATCTTGCCGAGAGCTTTCTCGTTGGCGGCATCCAAGACCCTATGTGTTGGAAGAATCAGATGTGCCTTGTTTGAAATCATGAGGCGTTGGGTGATGTCGATGCCGGCGGCTGCGAGTCCGTCGATTTCGTCTTTCAGAATCTTGGCATCGATGATGACGCCGTTGCCTATCACGTTGACACATTTTTCGTTAAAAGCTCCTGATGGGATGGTGTGAAGCACGAACTTCTTGCCGTCGAACTCTATAGTGTGACCGGCGTTAGGGCCGCCCTGGAAACGGCATACCATATCATATTTTGGAGTGAGGGCATCCACGACCTTTCCTTTTCCTTCGTCGCCCCACTGCAATCCGAGAAGCAAATCCAATTTTGACATAATTGTACGTATTTTTTAGCGTACAAAGTTACAAATTTTTTAGCTTCTTTTTCCTACTCGCTCAACTTTTTTTACAAGTTCGAGTTTTTTGATCTTATCTATAAGATTTTCAAGGGTTTTGAGGTTGTTGACATAAACAGAGACGATTGCCACCACCATGCCGCCTTCGATTTTCATCTCCATTGCCTGCATGTCGAGTTTCTCCTGGTTGGTGATGATGTCGAAGAGGCTGGCTCCGAGTCCCATCTTATTGACTGCCAATATCTTAAGTGTCGCTAAGAATGCGAAGTCGTCGCCAAACTGAAGTCGGGCTTTCACTATGCTCTCACCGAAGCGCGACATAAGTTTCTGAGCCTCGACGCAGTCGGGATGATGTATCTGGATAGGCTGGCCTGGCAACTGTATCGCCACCACGTCGTCGCCCGGTATCGGGTTGCAGCAGGTAGAGATGACATAGCCTGACACGTTGTTTTCCTCAGGTTTTTCTTCGGCTTTGTCGTTTTTCCTTTCCGACGACGGTCTCACGATACCGAGTGTCAGATATTTCACCAGATATTCCGACCAGCTGGCTGCGTCTTTTTTCAGGACGCTTTCGACATCCTGCTGACCGATTTTGTTTGTGGCGACCATGTAATAAAGGTCGTTGCGGTTCGCAAGGTTGAATTTCTCGGCGAGGGTGTTGCGATTCTGTTTGCTGAAGTCGATCTTTGCGTTGTCGAAATACTCTTTAAGCATCGTTTTACCCTTGTCTTTGAATAACTTACGATAATCTTTGATACCATTTTTCAGTCGTGATTTCGCACTCGAGGTAGCCAGATATTCGAACCATTTCTCTTGTGGTTCCTGGTATTCCGATGTGATTATCTCCACCTGGTCGCCCATCTTAAGCTCTGTATGAATAGGTGACAGCTTCCTGTTGATGTTTGCTCCCACACAATGGTTGCCAAGGTCGGTATGGATATTATATGCGAAATCAAGCACTGTGGAGCCTTTCGGCAACGTTATCTTGTCACCTTTCGGGGTGAAGACGAATATCTCGTCGTTAAAGAGGTCGAGTTTGAAACTGTCAATAAACTCAATGGCTGACGCATGGTTTTCGTCGGCTTGTTGCACGAGGTTACGGACCACTTTCATCCATAAATCCAGGCCCGACTCGGCGTTGGAGTTCTGGTCGCGGTATTTCCAATAGGCGGCGAAACCGTTTTCGGCAGTCTCGTCCATGCGTTCGGTGCGTATCTGTGTCTCGACCCAGTTGCCTTTTTTGTTCATGAAGACGGCGTGTATCGAGGAGTAGCCGTTGGTCTTTGGGAATGAGACCCAGTCACGCAT
The DNA here is from genome assembly GCA_902787095.1 of uncultured Bacteroidia bacterium. Classification (GTDB taxonomy): domain Bacteria; phylum Bacteroidota; class Bacteroidia; order Bacteroidales; family F082; genus Limimorpha. The sequence goes on along the minus strand of CADAFC010000017.1, from coordinate 14,638 downwards.
TTTCTTGTTGTCGGGGTAATAGTATTTCGTGAAGACGGCGAATGTCTCCCAACACTGTATCTTCTCGTCTTCCGGATTAGGGCAGTCGATGATGATACGGACCACATAGACGTCGTAGACTTCTTCGAGCGACATGCCGAATTTCACCATACGTTCCCACACTGAGCTCACATTTCGTTCGATGACTTTGGTACGCACTTTGATGCCACGTCGCTCAAGCTCCTCTCTGACAGGAGTCAAAAACTCTTCTAACTCATTGATTTTCTTTTCCCTAACTCCTTCAAGCTGTTTTTGCACCGATTCATACACGGATGGGTTGATATATTTCAGACAGAGGTCGTCGAGTTCGATTTTCACCCGATAAAGGCCAAGGCGGTATGCTATCGGGGCGTATATCTGGGTTGTCTCGGAGGCTATCTTGAGCTGTTTGTGATGGGGCATCGAGCTCAGGGTGCGCATATTGTGCAATCGGTCGGCGAGTTTCACCAAAATCACACGGATGTCAACCGACATGCTCATGATGACCTTACGGAATGTCTCGGCTTGCGGGCTGTGAACGCCCATATCAAGGTCCTCGTTGGTGAGTTTTGTCACGCCGTCGACTATTTTAGCCACCTTCTCACCGAAATGCTCGCTTATATAATCCAAGGTATATTCGGTGTCTTCCACCACATCATGCAGCAGTGCGCATATTATGGATGTACGTCCCACGCCCATCTCGCTGGCGATGATCGTAGCCACCGCGAGTGGATGATACATATATGGTTCGCCCGAGCGGCGGCGTTGGTTCTTATGAGCGTTGGCCGCAAGCAGAAATGCCTCTGTCACGAGACCCACATCCTGCTCGTTTTTCCTTGATTTCCAACATCGCAGAAGCTCATCGAACTGCCGTTCGAGTTCTATTTTTTCATCTTGGGAATAAGTGTCGGGTAAAGTCATCATAATCTTAAAAGTTTTTAGATGTCAGAAAAAATCATGCAAAAATACAACAGAATTATGAATTTTCAAAGAAAAAAGTTAAAAAGTTGAATTTTTATTTAAAAAAAAGTTATGTCTGTGTATAGATTTTTTTTGTAATTTTGCAGCGGCAAATTATAATCGGTTATTAAATTAAAACATTTATGAAAAAATCATTACTTATTGCATTTATTATGGCGCTCATGGCACCGTTTGCGACGAATGCGCAAGACAACCCTAAGGACATGTGGGATTACGTCACATCGTTCTCATGTTCAACAGGCCGCCAGCACGCAGTGGTTTTTGACGGCGAATTTATTTACACTGCCGCATGGGGCAAGTCATCGACAGTGCTTTCCATGTTCTACAAATACGACTTGGCGGGCAACCTTATCGACGAGTTTGACATCCCTGGTTTCACGAAAGAAGACAATTTTCTTCGCGACATGACCTATGATGGCACCTATTTTTATGGTTGCGATGCCCACTCAGGCACCATTAAATGTGTTGACCTGCACAACAAGACAGTTGTCAGCAGCAACAACATCGTCACCTCATTCAACGAGCTCGGCACATGCACCTACGACCCTGTTTACGACGCTTTCTGGGTCGGTGAGAGAGCCACTGGCAGCAGCCCTAGCCTCCACCTCGACCTCAAGCTCGTGAGCCGCAGCGGTCAGGTGCTCAAGACAGCCTCGCCGCACAACCTTGGCGGTCACACAGTACACGGCACAGGTTACTTCACCGATGAAAACGGTGCAGCCCACCTCTATCTGTTCGCTGTGGAAGGCTTCACTGCCCATGTGTTCGACTATTCTATCGAGGCTGACAGCATGACACCTAACTACATCTTCGACTTCTCGGTATGCCCAGGCTGGGGAGCAGCTTGCAGCGCAGGCGGCGCCTACATCGGCATAGTCGACGGCACACAGTATTTCTTTGGCGATGTCGACAAGAGCCCTAACCTCATCGGCATCTATGCTTTAGGCGAGTATACACCGGCTCCACCGACACCACCAGCGGGCGACATCCTCTTCGACTTCAACGACGGCATCATGCATCTGAACCTCATCGACGCTGACGGCGACGGATACAACTGGGAGATGCGCCAGAACTGGAGCAGCCCTGACAACCCATACAGCGCGACATCAGCATCAGTCGACCTCTCAGAGGTTCCGCTGTATCCTGAGAATTACATGGTGACACCTTATAAATTGGACTGCGAACAAGTTGTCTTCAAGGCTAATGTCCAAGACGCCTCACATCCTGCAGAACATATCGGCGTGGCGGTTTCAACAACTGAAGGCGACAATGCCGACGCATTCACCATCATCTGGGAGGTCACGATGACAGCCAAAGAGGTCGGAGCATGGTATGAATATGAGATCGACCTGAGAGACTACCAGGGACAGGACATCTATGTGGCCATCGTACACTTCAACTGCTCTAACCAGTTCATGGTCAATGTTGACGACATCCTTCTCCGCAGAGAGTTTGACGGCGTGAATGAGAGCAACGCCAACACGTTTGCAATTTATCCTAACCCGGCCAGCGACAAAGTCGTGGTTGAAGGCGAAGTCACTGTAAACCAATACAGCATCTACAATGTGGCAGGCGCAATGATCATGAACGCCCCTGTCGGCGAGAAATCGTTTGAAGTCAACGTGAGCGAGCTTCCTGCAGGTGTTTATGTCATCAAGATGGAAAGCGAAGGCATGACACAGAGCAGACGCTTTGTAAAGAAATAATTTACAGTTTACCCTTTGCGGTTTATAATCAATCAGTTAGCCAGTTTTGTTGATGCTGGCTAACTGATTTTTTTTAAATATTTTGTCATGTCAAAAAAATGTCGTAATTTTGCGCGATTTTTTTTAGTTCTTATTTTTGAGTAATTAAAATATCAAAATAACTAAACTTAATTTTAACATGGTTAAAAAACTTTTACAATTATTGTTGTTGTTCATGATAATGGCAACTCCGTGGGCAGCAACAGGACAGACAATTCAAATCGGACATGGTACCAGTACTACATACAGTGTACCTATCAACATCCGATACGATTACGGTTATGCACAGATGATCTACTCCAAGGAAGACATTGCTGCAGGGAATCCACTCTCAAACACAGTCACGAGTATTGCATTTGAGCATTACAAAGCACAGAACAAAACCTTCGACATTACTGTGTACATGAAAAATGTCGATTATGAGACATTTCCATCGACTGACTATGAGCCAGTGACGACAGCTGACGTCGTATACGAAGGCACCATAACACCTATTGATGGATTTACAGAGATAGTGCTCACGACTCCTTTCTCATACGACCCTGACAAGCATCTGCTTATCGCCGTCAACAAAACAGGAGGTGGCAAAACCTCGCCTAATTACAGTTGGCGTCATATTACCAAAAACAACAGTGTTTTGTATAACAGCACTGAGTATGACACCGAGAGGACTGAGCCTTACGACCCACTTACAGAGACATTGGTGGGCCACCAAAATCAGAAGCTGCCCAACATACAAATCACCTTCTACGAGACACCTATTCCTTCAGTTCCAGAAGCCACTCTGACAGACGGAGATGGAACAATTGCCACACTTAGTTGGACAGAAAACGGCATAGCCACAAACTGGATTCTCCAGTATGGTACTGATGCAGATTTTAGCGGCGGAAGCTATACGGAGATCACATCGGGATTCGACACCACTGATGCACCTGTAATATCATATGATGCCACCAATCTGACCCCGGAAACGAAGTATTTCGCCCGCGTGAAAGCATATTACGACGAATACAACTCAAGCAGATGGAGCAACGTTGGAACATTTATTCCAACTGATGCTCTCTCGTTAAGCTTGTATGAGCCAGCTGGCAATACCGGACAAAATTCATACGTGCCTTTCTTCCGTAACATTCATACGAACAGTAACACCGCAAGTCAGTTTATTATACCTGCGACCGATATTTACGCTATGCAAGGCGGAAGTATTTCCAAGCTTACGTTTTATAACACTGAAAACGAACTCGATTATGGCGAAGCGGAGTTTAAAGTGTATGTCAAAGAAGTAGATTCCACAACTCTTACCGTGTTTACCGACTGGACCACATTGACCGAAGTTTACACAGGTACTGTTCATATTTATCATGGCAAGTTAGACATAATGTTTGATTCACCATTCCCTTACAGCAACAGAAACCTGTTAGTTGGATTTATGCAGGACAGCGCAGGATCAGACAATGCTCCAAAAAACACCAAATGGTACGGCGATGAGACAAAGCCGACAGGCTCTGGCATATATACTTATGGCACTACCACTGCCAGAACAGGTTTCTTGCCAAAAGTCACCATCAGCTATTTCGAAGGAACTGACTGTATTACGCCAATCGCCCTTGAAGGTACAGCTACTAACAGAGACGCTACAATAACATGGTTAAGCAACGCCTCGCAATGGCAGGTGGCATACTCCACAGACCCTGACGCCAATCCTAATGACAATATTGTGGCATTGGTCAACACTCTTACATACAGCATGAATGATTTGGCCATAGGCAATCATTATTTTTGGGTAAGATCATTTTGCAGCACAACAGAACAAAGTGAATGGACGGGACCAGTTTCAGTGAATATAGACTACTGCTACCCCGCCCCATCCAATGTTGATGGAGACGGCATTTCACATGTTTCATTCGGCATTGGAGGCATTGTCGTTAACAACGATACACCTAAAGCCACATATACCGACTATCACGACCTTGTCGGCGCAGTATACCAAGGTGTAGAAGCCACTGTCGCCATAACCTATAGCACAGGCTTCACATACGGTACAATTATTTGGGTTGACCTGAACGGCAACGCTTCATTTGAAGAAGAGGAAATAGTTTATACAGGCACCAGCACTAATGCTAACCCAACCACATTGGAGGCCATGATAGTAGTCCCTTACACACAACCTTTGGGTGACTATCGTATGCGTATCGGCGGAGCAGACAGTGCTTTTGACCATTATATAAATGGCACGTCAACAGTAGCTCCAGATCCATGTTATGACGGAAACTGGGCATGTTTCCAGGATTATACGCTACGCGTGCTCGAAGCCCCTGACTGTATGCCAGCATACCAGCTCGCTGTGACGACAGACGTAAGAACAGCAACATTCACATGGGAAAGCGATTCAAATGAGTGGGATATAGCCTACTCCACCTCAGCTACAGCTGATCCAAATGATCCAGCTAATCAGATTGCTAAAGAGCTCACGACCAAGCAATATCAGATGGAAAATTTGGCCAATGGCGACCATTATTTCTGGGTACGCTCGCATTGCGGCATCGAGGTTCACAGTCCTTGGGCGGGCCCTGTGAAAGCATCTATCGGATACTGTGTGCCTAACTCAAGCAGTGTCGACGGCAATGGTATTGCAAATGTTACTTTCGGCACCGATGAGATGATCGTCAACAACGACACGCCAAAAGAGACATATCACGACTACAGCAACCTGGTTGGCACAATGAAAGCCGGTGTCACATCAACTGTCGCGATAACATACGCAACAGGTTACACATACGGCACAATAATCTGGGTTGACTGGAATAACAACCTCACATTAGAAGATGACGAAATAATGTATAAAGGCCAGAGTGCCAGCTCCAACCCGACAACGCTCAACGCATCTATCCACATTTCAGCCACACAAGCTATCGGTGACTACCGTATGCGTATCGGCGGTGCGGACAGTGATTTTGACGCTTATATAGCCGGCACATCGACAGAAGCTCCAGATCCATGCTATGTAGGAACATGGGCATGTTTCCAAGATTACACCATCCGTGTGACAGAAGCCCCTGGATGCTTGGCACCAGACAACCTGACAGCAACAGAAGACCAGGCTAACTCATCAGTTTTGAACTGGACTTCATATAGCGGCGAAACATCTTGGAAAGTATATTATAAAAAGGTGTCGGAGACCTCATATACAGAAGTGGATGTCACTGAAATCCCATACACATTGGAAAACTTGACAGCAGCCACCAACTACCAATACTATGTTGTGGCCGACTGTTCTTCAGAGGGAAGCCAGCCTTCAGAGGTGTGCGCATTCAGCACCAACTGCCCTACTGACATGCCAGTTCCTTACATTGAGAACTTCGACAACTATACAGTGGTATCAAACACTATACCATCAGCCCGTGTGTTACCTAATTGTTGGGAGTATATCAACACCAGCACCCATCAAAACAACATGGTATATCCATCTATAAATCGTACTGATGGCACTACTTACGCACAATCCAATCCAAACTACCTGATGTTCTATTGCACCGCATATAGTGATGCGGATTATGACCCACAAAACCAATACGCCATTATGCCTGCAATGGAGAACCTCAACAGTTTGAGATTGAAGTTGTATGCAAGAAGGATGTCATTAAGTTACGATGCCACATTCAAAGTCGGTGTCATGGAAGGCGACAACTTCGTACAAGTGGGCGATGACATAAGTCCGGTTAACGAGAGTTATCAGCAATACATCATACCGTTTGATTCATACAATGGCACTGGAACCAACATTGCCATTATGATTGAGGCTATTGAAGCGCCAACGACATCATGGTCGGTTGCATACAGAGCAGTATTGATTGACAACATTACTGTTGAGGAAATCCCAAGCTGTACTGAGCCAACTAATTTAGAATTTACTTTAGCAGGAAAGCATTATCTGGCGTTCAGCTGGACAGCAGGTGGCACAGAATCGAATTGGAAGTTCCAGTACAAGAAGCACGATGACACAGAATGGATAACAGTAGATGGTGCTTTAACCGAATCTTCATATACTTTGCAAAACCTCGACGCCGCCACAACGTACGATGCACGCGTGGCAGCCTGGTGCGACCCTACTAATCCGGAAGGCATCAGTGTATACAGCGATCCTGTATCAGCAACCACAGATTGTGATGTCATCACATCATTACCATGGGTTGTGACATTTGAAGGTTTTGATGCTTATACCGTGCCAATGTGTTGGGACAACTCAGCTTCTACTGCACATGAGATAAACAATCATCCTGAGTATATTTGGGGCGTATACAGCTTCAACGCGAATAAGATGATTCGTATGTACAACTACTATGTACACAGCGGCACTGCCCTCATCAACACACCTGAGATAGCATTGCCTTCGGAGCCGATGGAGCTCACTTTCAACTATTCAAACCGCGCAAACTGCGGCCCGATGACAGTGAAGATTTCAGAAGACGGTGGAACGACATTTACCGATTTGCAATCATTCGATGTGACAGGCTCCGCAAATTATAGCGACCCAGGCGAGTTCAGCGAGGCAACCATTTCCTTGGCGGCTTACACTGGTAAAACGGTTATCATTCAGTTCTATTCTGAGGCCAACTACAGCAATGGCGCTATCTATGTGGATGATGTTGTTATAGATGTACCACCAACATGTTCCAAGCCAACCAACCTCGCTTGCAACTCTAAGACAGCCCATACAGCCACTTTGAGCTGGACCAATGGCGATGCAGGACAGGATGCATGGCAGATAGCATATTCAACAGAAGCTGACTTCAACCCGAATGATGTCACCCCTATCGATGTCACCACAAATCCTTACACTATCACAGGCTTGACTCCAAACACCCCTTACTACGCATACGTTCGCGCAAACTGCGGTGATCCTGACGGCTACAGCAAATGGAACAACAACAAAGTCGCTTTCACTACTGCCATCGGCAATGCCAAACCTACTGATGTGGCTGTAGATCCGGCAAGCATCACAAGCAGCGTAGCTGTAGTGAACTGGAACGGTGTGGAAAGCAACGACTATCACGAATCCTTTGATGTGTATTACTCAGGATTGAACACTATACCAAGTACATTGCAGGCCGACAGCCTCATCACTGGCATCACAGTGACAAGCCATGAGTTTAATGCTCTTGAAGAGGAAAAGACATATTATGTATGGGTGCGTGACTATTGTGGCGAAGACGGATATAGTGCTTGGACAGCTTACATAAGCTTCACCACAGCCAAAGCATGCCAGACTCCTGACGGCGTTATCGCAAGCGAAGTGACAGCACATTCGGCAAAGATTTCTTGGAACACCTACGGACAGACCACATTCAACCTCCGTTACAGAGTCAACGGAGATACGTGGACAGTCGTAAACGAGACAACATGCCCATACATTTTTGATAATGTGCTCTCAAACAACACCGACTATGAAATACAGGTTCAGGCCGTTTGCGACACAGAAGTGTGGTCTGATATCTACGGCTTCACAACAGAATGCGATGCCATCATCATCACTCAAACCGATAAATATTTTGAAGATTTTGAGAGTCCTGTGGTAACATCTGAGTACGGCAGCACCACCGACATTCACGTTCCTGGCTGCTGGGACAACGACAGCGACAACACCACTGCCAAACAGACATATCCGCACATGATTGCGGAGGGCGCACAGTACAACTATGCCGCTACAGGTCAGGTGCTTTACTTCTACGGTAATGGCAACAACTATGCTTTGCTCCCAGAGTTCGCCAATGCTATCAACGAGTTACAGATTAAATTCAAGTGGGCTTCGGAAGGTTCGAGCCAAGGTACACTCACAGTGGGTTACATCACTGCTGACGATGATAACTTCAACACTTTCACAACAATAAAGAGCTATGCTGCAAGTTCAGCCAGCCAAGGCAAATTGATAACAGAAACGGTCTATATGAACGAAGTTCCAAACACAGCCAGTCGCTTGGTGTTCCGTTGGTATCATGGTAGCTGGTATGGCGCCAACGTGGACGATGTTGAGGTCGCTCTGATACCTTCATGCTTCCCTGTTGAAGCTTTGAGCTATGATCCAGCAAGCATCACATCAAGTTCGGTCGTTTTGAATTGGACTTTGGTTGATGAGAACCAAGATGCATGGGAGATTGAGTACGCCACCAACGCAGACTTTACGGAGAACGTGCATAATATCGACGTCACCACCCATGAGAACTACACACTTGGCGGTCTTGACAATGACACACATTATTATGTACATGTCCGCTCTAATTGCGGCGGCACCGATGGCTACAGCGAATGGTGTGATGCTATCGACTTCACGACAATTCCTTCATGCCCGGTTCCTACCAACCTTGAAGCGAGCAACATCACAGAAGTGTCAGCTGACCTCACATGGGAGACCTCTACAGAAGTTGACGCATACGGTATACAATACAGACCTGCAGCAACTTATGATATTGAATATACGGAAGAGTTTTCTGAAGTGCCTGCAGCTAGCTACAACGCTGATGAATACTATCTGCCAGACGAGTGGTATTCATACAATACAAGTAGCACTGGTTTTGTGCCACGTGTTTCCAACTCGGGCAAATACTCATATATCTCAGCATTTGGCACTGACAACAACTTCTTGTTAATGACGACAAATGCAATAAGCCAATCAGCATACGCAATTATGCCGCAATACGACGACCTTCGTGTTGTACAGTTTGATTATGCATTTGAAAGTGCAAGTTATGGTACTCTCTCTGTTGGATATGTAATCGATGAATCAGATTACGATTCATACACAGTATTGCAAACAATGGAGCCTAAGACGACTAAGACTCATTTCAGATTGTCAGATGCTGAAATAGCTGTTGTCAATAATAATGAAGGCTATATAGCATTCCGTTACGAATCAGGTACCAGTTCCTTCTATTCTGTAGGTATTGACAATGTACTTATTTGCGCCGGCACAGAATATGTCGATCCATGGACTACGGCTACTGTAACGGCACCGAACACAGGTACATATACACTCACCGGCCTTACGGCAAGCAACAAATACGATGTCCGCGTGTACTCTGACTGCAGCGCTGATATTGAACTTGAAAACTGCACTATCACAATGTCCACATTGGAAGCAGGCAACAAGGTATTCGCGACTGAAGGCGCTTGGGGCACGGCAAGCAACTGGATTCCAGAAGGTGTTCCTGCATTGACCGACAATGTTATCCTTCGTGCCAATGTTACTGTCGAGAGTGGCTGCATAGCTCAGGCTAACAAAATCACTCTTGATGGCATACCAGCACCAACCATCACTATAGAGGACGGCGGACAGCTCCTTGCAAGCTCACTGCTCAATGCAACGATGAAGAAGACCATAACTGGTTATGGCGACACTTATGCTGAGACCAACAAGGGTTATCATTTGATTGCGACCCCGACAATGCAGGCCAACCCTGTCACTGCCGGTCTTATCACAGATAATCTTGGCAACACTGCGACAACCGAGACAAGCACATACGACTTGTATTCCTGGAACGGCACAGCAACGGCACAGTGGAAGAACTATAGAGATAACGTATTCACATTAACAAATGCCAAAGGTTACTTGTACGCAAGCCGTGAAGGTGTTGAGATTACATTCTCAGGTGCAATGCTTAACAACTCTGTTGACAAACAGGTGCCTCTCATCTATAACACCGAAGCTGCAACTGGCGAGTGGAACCTTATCGGCAACCCGTTTGTGTGCAACGCCACCATCAGCATCAGCGACAATGCTACAGTCAACTATTACAAGATTGGCACCGGCGATAATGACGGCATATTAGTACCAGCCAGTGGTGCTGTCGCCCCAATGGAAGGTATCTTTGTGAAAGCAACCGCTGAAAACCAGGAGGCCACATTCACACGCGTTGTTCCTGGCGTGACCAGCAATAAGAAGGACGGTATTCTTGAGATTGCTCTAAACAGCACCAACAACCGTGGCACAAGCATGATCGACAATGCACGCGTCCGCTTCGGCGAAGGCAACGAACTCGAGAAGTTCCAGCTCGACGGTGGCAGCTCAAAGGTCTACATCCCACAAGATGGCACAGACTATGCTGTCGTGTATTCTAAGGGACAAGGCAGAATGCCAGTCAACGTTAAGGTTGCCAAGACAGGCAAATACACTATAAGCTTCAGCAACGAAGATGTAGAGTTCGACTATCTGCACCTCATCGACAACTTCACAGGTGCCGACATCGACCTCCTCATTGATGAAAGCTACACATTCACTGCGTCGACAAAAGACAAAGAGAACAGATTCATCTTGGTGTTCAAGGCTATCGACAACAATTACGATCCAACAAGCGATATCTTCGTTTACCAGAACGGTGATGAGCTCATCGTAAACGGCGAAGGCACACTCCAAGTATTTGACGTCATGGGACGCTTTGTGGCAAGCTATGAGGTCTATGGTAATAAACGCATCAACGCTTCACAGTTCTCCAACGCTGTATACATCTTCAGGATGGTCGGCGAGACTGTTAAGACCCAAAAGATTGTTGTAAGATAATGTTTAACAATTAAAATGAAAGGACTCAACATGAAAAAGATATTATTAGCAGCTGCGTTAGTTATCACGATGGGCTTTTGCGCCAACGCACAGTATGACGGTTTCTTCTCTGATTGGGACGACGTCGGCAACGGTTTGGATAGAAGTGATATCGACATTCCTTGCCTTCCGGGTTCTCATGGTCTCACCAACGACCAGGTCGCTCCTATTGGCAGCGGATTGCTGATCCTCACCGCTCTCGGTGCAGGATACGCTCTGAAGAAGAAGCGTTAAGCAACAAAAAAGGCTCCCGAATGGGAGCCTTTTTTGTTTAAAACCAAAAACCGATTAATAATCGCCGTTGATTACCGCCATCGTGTGGATGAGGTCGAGAAGCTTGTTGGAATAGCCGATCTCATTGTCATACCATGCTACGAGCTTCACGAAGGTGTCGGTCAATGCGATACCTGCTTTTGCATCGAATATTGAGGTGCGGATGTCGCCGAGGAAGTCGCTCGACACCACAGCGTCTTCAGTGTATCCGAGTATGCCTTTTAGCTCGTTTTCCGATGCCCTCTTCATCTCAGCGCAGATCTCGTCATATGTGGCTGGCTTTGCAAGGTTGCAAGTCAAGTCGACGACTGACACGTCCAATGTAGGGACGCGCATCGACATACCTGTTAGTTTGCCTTTCAGTTCAGGGATGACCTTACCCACTGCCTTAGCTGCACCTGTTGTCGAAGGGATGATGTTGCCTGCTGCGGCACGACCGCCACGCCAGTCTTTCAATGAGTGACCGTCGATAGGTTTCTGTGTGGCTGTTGTTGAGTGCACTGTGGTCATCAAACCGCTGGTGATACCCCATTTGTCGTTGACGACCTTAGCAAGAGGTGCCAAGCAGTTGGTGGTGCACGATGCGTTTGAAACGACCTGTGTGCCTTTCACGTAAGTCTTGTCGTTGACGCCGCAGACGAACATTGGAGAGTCGTCTTTTGAAGGGCCGGCGAGAATGACATATTTTGCACCTGAGTCAAGGTGTGGTTGCACAGCTTCCTTGGTGAGGAATTTTCCTGTGGCATCGATGACGTAATCCGCGCCATATTCGCCCCATTTCAGGCCAACTGGGTCACGGCTAACACTCGTCGGAATTTCTTTTCCGTTGATAATCAACGTGCTCTTTTCCAGATTGAAATCAAGAGTTCCATCAAACTGGCCGTGCATTGTGTCATACTTAAGCATATATGCTTGATAATCAACAGGACACGTTCCGTTCATGTAAACAATCTCAATGTCGTCACGTTTCTGGGCGGCACGTAGCACCAATCGACCGATTCTTCCAAGTCCATTGATACCAATTCTAATTTTCTTAGCCATGATGATATTATTTTGTTAACAAAAAAATTTATGCATAAATAGTTTTGCAAAGTTAGACACTATTTTTCAATAAAACAAGCAAATTTCAACAATTTTAAAAAAAATAAATATTTTCGTCATTTTGATAAAATTTCGTATTTTTGCAAAATTAATATATTATTTTGGAGTAATTTGGTTTTTAAGGAGAAAATTGTTTTTTTTAAGATGGATAAGATCAGAAATTTTTGCATAATAGCTCATATTGATCATGGTAAAAGCACCTTGGCTGACAGATTGATAGAACTCACTAACACACTGACTAAGAAAGAGTTAGTGGATCAGGTGTTGGACGATATGGATCTTGAGCGCGAGCGTGGCATCACCATAAAAAGTCATGCCATCCAAATGAAATATGAGCATGAAGGCGAGGTTTATACATTGAATCTTATCGACACTCCCGGTCATGTCGACTTCTCATACGAGGTTTCACGTTCGATAGCCGCCTGCGAAGGAGCTTTGCTGGTCGTCGACGCATCGCAAGGCATTCAGGCTCAGACGATTAGCAATCTATACATGGCCATCGACCACGACCTTGAGGTGATACCTGTTTTAAATAAGATCGACATGGAGAGTGCGCAGCCTGAGAAGGTGGAGGACCAGATTGTGGACCTTATAGGCTGCGACCGCGAGGATATTTTACGCTGTTCGGCACGTACAGGCTTCGGAGTTGAAGAGATTTTGGAGGCCATCGTGAAGCGTATACCGGCACCGAAAGGCGACCCCGACGCACCGCTACAAGCTCTGATTTTCGACTCCGTCTTCAACTCTTTCAGAGGAATCATCGCCTACTTCAAAATTGTGAACGGCACCATACGTACGGGCGAAAACGTCAAGTTTTTCAACACCGGAATGGAATACGACGCTGATGAAATCGGTGTCTTGCAGATGAAACAAGTGCCTCAGAAAGAGCTTTCGGCAGGCAATGTGGGATATATCATATCTGGTATCAAATCTTCGAAAGAAGTGAAAGTCGGCGACACCATCACATCTGTCGACAACCCTTGCGACAAGCCTATCGCAGGATTCGAAAATGTGAAACCTATGGTGTTCGCAGGCGTCTACCCTGTCGATGCCGATGATTACGAGGAACTCAGAAGCTCGTTGGAAAAACTGCAGCTCAACGACGCCTCATTGGTGTGGGAGCCTGAGTCGTCAGCGGCATTGGGATTCGGATTCCGCTGCGGCTTCTTGGGACTGCTGCACATGGAAATCATCCAAGAACGCCTCGACCGCGAGTTCAACATGGACGTCATCACCACAGTGCCTAACGTCGACGAGCCTTATATCTTGGCACAGATAATCTCACAAAACGAATACGTCGGCTCAATCATGACATTGTGCATCGAAAGACGCGGCATCCTGAAAAACCAGGTGTATCTCACCACCGACCGCGTGGAGCTCACCTTCGAGATGCCATTGAGCGAGATAGTGTTCGATTTCTACGACAAACTCAAATCAATATCAAGAGGTTACGCCTCTTTCGACTATCATATCTGCGGCTACAAGCCATCGAAGCTGGTGAAATTGGATATCATGCTAAACGGCGACACCGTCGACGCCCTCTCAACATTGATTTTCGTTGACCACGCCTACTCTTTCGGACGCCGCATGTGCGAGAAACTCAAGGAATTAATACCGAGACAGCAGTTCGACATCGCCATCCAGGCCGCTATCGGAGCGAAAATCATCGCAAGAGAGACAGTGCGCCAGGTGAGAAAAGACGTTACCGCAAAATGCTACGGCGGCGATATCTCACGTAAGCGCAAGCTCCTTGAAAAACAGAAGGAAGGAAAGAAACGCATGAGGCAGATCGGAAATGTGGAGGTGCCACAATCGGCGTTCCTCGCAGTGCTGAAACTGGATTAATTATTCAAATAAATAATACTAATATCAGGATTTTCTGATTTCGTTTTGAACGTCACCGTTTTTGTTTTATTCGGTTCGAGATCGA
>CADAFC010000016.1 GCA_902787095.1 uncultured Bacteroidia bacterium | reverse complement strand
GAGAATGTCATCTCGGCGTTATAGAAACGAAGTTCCTGTTCATAATCAAGTTTTACCTGGCTATATGTGATGTTTTCATTTTCTATGAGAGTTGATAGGGCTATGATTTCAGGACCATATTGTTCCAGGTTGCTTTTCATTTCGTCGTTTTTGCTGCCTCCGCGACCATCTATGAAACCTCTTGTGACCTCTCTTGACTGGCTTTCATATTCCACTACGCCATAATTTGTTGATATTTCAGCCATTTTGGTCTTTAAAGAGTCTATAAACTGTTGTTTTTCTTCGAGTTGGCGTTTGTACATCTGAACAGTCTCGTATCTTTTGATTTTGTGCATGGTTCCAACCTTATAGTCATACAGGCGGATGATTTCCTTAACCATGGCACAAGCGATTTCCGGGTCTTTGTCCATCACTTTTATGAGAACAGCGTCGTAAGGAGTCCTTGAGATGCGCACGTTGTCATGATACTCGCCGATTAAGGCTGTTTTCCAGTATTTGTAGCCTTTGTCGATTTTGTAATGCTTCATGAGGTCGAATTTCTCAACCACAGAGTCCATGATTTCGTTTGACTGCATTATCTGAAGCATCTGTTCGGTGAATGTTTCATCAGAATAGGCTGCCACATTGCTGGGGTAGAGCACCGCCTCTGACTTATACATCGGTGTTATGAATGTGGAGCTTGAGAAAACTGCACCTGCGATTGCAGCCACCAGTGTTATTATGGCCAGATGCCATTTCCATTTGATAAAGACCTTGATAATAGGTGTGTTGTCGAAATAATTATTCATTTTTGTTCTTCTTTTTATTATCTGAATATTCAAATGCTGCTAATATAATTGTTATCATTATGAGAGTAGCGAAGAATGTGACGGTTACGACGAGCCATCTTACAGGGTATACGTGCTTGTCGGCGACGTATGCTTTTGTCACGACAAACTTGTGTGGTATTGTTTCTGTAGCGTTGATTCTCGCATCGTCGTATTTCATTTTCAACATGGTAAGATTCGCTTTTTCCATATCCAGCTCATAATGGTAGATGCCAACGTAGGGATGTTTTCTCAGTGAATCTTCAAGAGTTATGATACGTTCTTTTGTGTTATTATATTCTTTTTCAATGATTTCCAATGCTTTAGAAGCAATTTCCATCTGCATGTCGCTCATTGTCTGGTCGAAAAGAACTGCGATTTCATTTGCTATATTTGCCGCATATTCAGGATCAGTGTCAAAAACGACAATTTTTACGGAATTATACTCTGTTCGACGGATTTTTATGTTGCTGTCGTAGGCTTTGTAAAGCTTATATTGTTTGTGTTCGCTGTTGTCTTTGATGCCGTAATGGCTCATAAGGTCGAATTCTTCGATGATTTTATCCCTGATTATTCCGGAATTCAGGATTTGCATCATCTGCTCCGTCTGGGCTTCTTCACCAATCTCCAAAGGGTCGACATATATGAGGTTGTTGGTGTTCATTATTGCCTTTGAAACCGAGTAAGTTGTTGTTGGGTAAAGAATTACGGTTGACCTATATAATGGCTCAATAAATAATCTTGAAGAGAAAAATATTGCACAAACTACAGCAATTGCCAAAATTATTGCGACGTTTCTCTTATTTTTAAGCAGCAAATAAACTATATTCTTTGAATCCATTATTACAATAATATAAAAAATAAAAATTTGTCAAAAATAGGGAAAATTCTTTAATGTTTAGCAAAAATTGGAAATTATTTCTTCAAATTTTTTGCCGATGACATCACAAGTTCTTTTATTTCCTTGTATTCCAACATTTTAGTTAAAAATGCGATGAAGATACAGATGGCAGCCGCTATTGCGAATGACACCCATAAGTTGGTGCACAGATGCGTTGATAAATAGGCGGTCAGGGTGATGAGAATGAGAAAAGCGCCTAAACGGAGCCAGAAACGTGTGCCGAGACGCAGGTTGAAGATTTTTTTTGCGATAAAAAACTGTATCACACATGTGGTGAACTGTACGCAGAGACTGGTGAAAGCGGCTCCAACTGCTTGATAATGAGGGATAAAGGTGCAGTTTAGGACGATGTTTATCACCACTCCGCAGGCGGCAACGATATTCAGTTGTCTAAGGTTGCCATTGGCTGTGAGCAATGTTCCGAAGATGTAAGTTATTGATATTGCGACGAAACTGCCCATCAGAATCCTTAAAATTGTGGAGGCTTCTTCGTTGTTCTGCTCCGGATACATGATATCCATGAAGTTCCGACTGTAGAAAATGCACAATACCGCGATGATGCATGTCATCGAAAGCATGATGCCAAACGATTGTTTCACAAGGCCTTGCAGGTCTTCTCTCTCTTTAATAATAGCTGCAAAAAGAGGCAGTAGAATTACTGAAAACAGGTAAGAAATGTTGTTTCCGGCATCGAACAGACGCCAGGCTTTGGCGTAGACACCGGCTTGTGAGGCGGCGATGTCTTCTGGCAACAATCGTTCTATCAAAACAGGTTCGAGGCGGTTATAAAAGCTCATCAGGAGCACCAAGAGAGCGTAGGGCAGGCTCTTCTTGATTATCATTATCACGAACGGAATATTGATTCTTATAGTGAGTTTGCCAGTGTGTCGTAAGACAATGGTAACGGCAATGATGAGAGTTATCAAATAAGAAACCGTTTGGGCGTATATATATGTGTAGACGTTGAAATTCTCTTTAGGGAAGAATCCGGACCAAAGCATGAAGCTGCAAATAATTATCATAAGCACTCTGTCGAGCACAGAAAGCATACTGTCAGTCTTAAAAAGCAGCAGTGCCGAGATATTAGACCTGACATATAAAATCAATGACAGTAAAACTTGGTTAAGGCCAACAATAGCAAGCAGTTTCAGCTGTTCGCCTCGGTATCCGATAAGCCATCCGATGGCAAAAATGACAATAAAATAAATTATTGTGAGGAATATCTTGGCTTGTGAGATGCCGACAAAATGTTTCGACAGCAACTGGTTGTTCTGCGCGATGTTACGGTTGTTGAAATTGGTCAAACCGAGGTCGAGGAGAATATAAAAAAGATAAGCAAACTGTGATACGGCAAGATAAAGACCGTAGGATTTGTCTCCGACAAGGTTTTGGACAGCCACGTCGATACCCAAAATCCAGAACGGTTTTATCAAGAGGTTGATAAAAAGTAAAAATATTATATTTTTTAAAAACTTTTTATTCATTATTTGCGTTTTATTATTGAATTTACGCATTAAAATAGATTGCAAAGATAGTTCATTTTGAAATATTTTGTATATTTGCAAAGTAATTTTTTTTATCAGATGAGTTTTGTAAATTATTCGGAACGGGAAATTGCAGAGATAGAGAAGGCGTATGACGCTCTGATTCAATCGATTGGCGAGACCATGACAATGGAAGAGGTGGGGTATGTGAAGCAGGCATACGAGTTGTGTTGCTCGAAATACGATGGTATGCGTGTGCGCTCGGGAAGACCGATGATGCTTCATGTGCTTGAAGTGGCGCAGGTTTGCTATTCCGAGATGGGTATGCACAGCAAGACTGTTGTGAGTGCCTTGCTTCATAATATCACAAAATGCACCGACACCACATTTGATGAGTTGAAAGAAAAATTCGGCGAAAGAGTTACATTGATACTCAAGGGATTAATCAAGGTTATGTCTCTGAACGTGTCGCATATTTCAACTCAATCAGATACTTTCAGAAAGCTTTTCCTATCTGAAATCGACGATATACGTGTGGTGATGCTGATAATCGCGCATTGTCTCTCGAATTGCCGCAATCAGGGCGATATTGATGGTGATATTGACAAATTCTTTGAGATAACCAAATATTTGATTATCCCGATAGTCCACCGTCTGGGTCTTTACAATATAAAAAAGGACATGGAAGAGGCGGTGATGATTCACGAAAACCCCAAGGAATTCAAGGAAATACAGGAGAAAATATCCATCTCGCACGTGATGCAGGAGGAGAAGATGGCCAATTTCCTTTTGCCGATTCGTCAGGGCTTGAGTGCGGCTGGTTTCGACTATACGATAAAATGGCGTACCAAGTCTATTCCGTCGATTTTCGCCAAAATGAAGGCTCAGGGAGTGCCGTTTGAGCAGGTTTACGACCTTTTTGCTGTAAGAATCATCATAAACAACTCGAAAATCAAGGAGGAAAAGGCTGACTGTTGGAAAGTTTATTCAATTGTGACCAATCTTTACGAGCCTAATCCGAATCGTCTAAGAGATTGGATAACAAAGCCTAAGGCTTCGGGATACGAGTCGTTGCACACCACGGTGACAAATGGTGTCGACTGGGTGGAGGTGCAGATACGCACTGCGCGCATGGACGAGATAGCCGAGAAGGGCAACGCCTCGCACTGGTCATATAAAAGCATTGGTGACAAGCATCAGACACCTGACGAATGGCTTAATAAAATCAGGGTAATCCTTGAAGATACCAGCCATGCCGATTTCAATCCGTTTGAAGGCAAGAGGGCAGCTAAGGGCAAGTCGGACAAGATATACATCATGACGCCTCAAGGGGAGGTGAAACAGCTTCCGGTGGGTTCCACGATCCTTGATTTTGCCTTCGAAATACATACTTTGGTGGGCAGCAACTGCATCGGAGCACGCGTGAACGGCAAGATGCAGCCAATACGTTATGTTTTGAATAACGGCGACCGTGTTGAGATACAGACGAGTAAAAAACAGTCGCCGCGAGCCGACTGGCTGAATTACGTCAACACTGAGAAGGCAAAATCCAAGATACGCCGTTATCTCATTGACCAGGAGATGAAAGAGGCCGAGCTGGGCAGCTCTATCTTCCACAGAAAACTGAAAAACTGGAAAATACCGTTTAACGATAAGATTTTCAGCGAGTTAATCAAAGAATACAACTGTGGCTCTGGCATAGAGTTTTATCATAAAATAGCGACAGACCAGATAGATGTTGCTTCGATGAAGTCGTTTATATTGTCGATGATGGAAGAGAAGGTGGAGCGCAAGGAGAAGTTGGAGGAGGGGAGTAAGAAAGACAAAGTCGTTGATAATGAAGGCGATGTGATGAGTATTGGCGCCAATATCAATGGATTTGCGTTCAAGATGGCGAAATGCTGCCACCCGATTCCTGGCGATAACGTTATGGGGTTTGTGAACGTCGGAGGGGGTATCACCGTGCATCGAGTCAGCTGTAAGAACGCCATCGCTATGAAAAAACGTTATCCGTACCGTCTTGTCGACGTGAAATGGAATGGTGACGTGCCTTCGAGAGCCACGATCCGTATTGTGGCAAAGGACAGTTTCGGTATCCTCAGCGACATCACTGAAGTGATGAAACAAATGGAAATCAACATCATAGATGCGTCAATGGGAACTCGCAACGGTTTCTATGAAGGCCGTTTTGTAGTCAATATGTCGAGTGTGAATTATCTCGAGCAGCTTATTCGTCGGCTGAAATCCTTGGCAAATGTTACTGAGGTACAGCGAATTGACTGATAATCAGTTATTTAGTCATAATGTCAATAATCTCGGTGTCGGTTTCTTTCATGCCGATGCTGCCGACCAATCCCACGTTGTTGATGGTATCTTCGATGTCGCAACCCACGATGCCGTCGCCGGCCTCAAATTGTTGTCCGTTTTTATACATGTAATATCCGAGGATGCCTGATTCCACAGATGCTGCTATCTTAGCTGCGCATGATGCCTTGGCGCCGTCGCAGATGATGCCAGACACTGTCACGACAGCGTTGGTGAGTGTGTGTTCAATCACGTCGAGGCTCTCGCCGAGGAGGTAGGCTATGCCGCAGGCTGCGGCGCAGCCTGCGCTGACGGCACCACAATATGCCGAGAGTCGTCCAATCCTTGTTTTCTGATGTATTGCAGTGAGGTTGGAGACCACCAAAGCGCGATACAGACGGTTGTCATCAATCTTGTATTCCTCAGCGTATGCAATTACTGGCATGGAGACCGTAAGTCCTTGATTGCCACTGCCTGAGTTGATGATAACAGGCAGTTCGCAGCCGTTCATGCGGGCATCGGAACCGGCGGCGGCGCGTGCCTTGGCCTTCACTTTGATGTCGTTACCGTAATATTTCAGCAAGGTACTGCCTATGTTGGCTCCCCAGTTGTGTTTCAGACCCTCGTCGGAGATGGCGGTGTTATACTTAATCTGACGTCCTATTATCTCTTTAATGTCTTGAATATCAACGCTGTCGGCGAAATCGACTATGCCGGAGATGCTCAGACATGTGCGGTCGGTGAGTTCTTTGCTCGGTTTGGCGATGGTTTGGCTCTGGAATATGACCTCGTTATCCTTCTGAATATGAACGATGTTAGTATGGAAACCGGAGATTCTCACGTCGGCATGATGCTCGCCTTTATAAGCAATCACTGTTACATCGAGCTGTTCCTGGCAGCAGATGTGTTTTACAGTGATAGGGGTGGAGGCGAGATAATCCTCGGTTTTTTTCTTTTGTTCAGGTGTCACGTTGGCAATCACCTCGAGGGCTTTTTCAGGGTTTCCGGCGATGATACCCACTGCTACGGCGGCTTTGATGCCTTTCATGCCGTTGGTGTTGGGTACAATCACGCTTTTCACGTTTTTGATGATGTTTCCGCTTGCAAGAACCTCCACTCGGTCTGGAATTGCACCTAACACTTGATGTGCTTTGGCGGCGGCGTATGCCAGACAAATGGGTTCAGTACATCCCATGGCAGGGACGAGTTCTTCCTTTAAAATGTTGATATACAATTGATAACGTGAATCTGACTTGTTCATATTAGTTACCTTTAGTTATTTCCATTAAAACAATTTCAATATTACCGCTTTCTGGCATGATTTCAATCCAGGTGTTGTCTTCGCTGAACCACTTGTATTGTGAGCCGATGCGTACTATAAAGTCGTTGGTCTCGGTGTTTTTCGGCACACTTACCATGAAACCGCCGTTCTCGCCGTTCTTTGAGCCGTACGAGATATAGAGCGGGAACTGCTTGTCAGTCAAGTTCTTAGCCTTTATCAGGATGTAGTTTCCTCGGCGTGTTGTCACATCGACGGGCTCGAAATTGAAACGTTTTGTCTCGTTGGCGCTGATGTTGACTGGTTCTGACACCAGCTCCACGAGTCTGTTTGCCTTGAGAATATCGCCAATTTCCCTGATTTTATTGGCAGGGTAGGGATTTCCAGTGCCTACATTCATGGCTTTGGTATAGAATTCGATAGCCTTGTCGTAGTTCTTTGTCTGGAACTGTGCATCGCCCTTGGTTATAAAGCCGTTATACTCGCCTTCAAGTGAAGCCAGACGCATATTCTCGGCTTGTTGTGCCTCCGTAAGTCGTTGATTTGCAATCTCATCACCAGGTTTGTTCGTCAAAGCTATGTTATACTGGCGAATTGCCTCGGCATAGTTGTGGCTTGCGTATGCATAGTCGCCATCAGCCATCGCATTTTGGTAATTCTCCTGTTTTTGACGTTGTATTTCCTCGTAGAAACCAGCGATTACGCCCAGTTTTTCAGTCGCTGTGGCATTGTTCGGATCCAAAGCGAGGACCTGGTTGAACGTCTGCTCTGCTTCAGCGTATTTCTTGTCTGTAAGTTGCTGATTACCAGTGTTTAGCAGATTCTGAATATTAGCTTTACGCTGTTTTTCCGCCTCTATAGCCGCCAGGCGCTCCTGTTCTTTGCGTTGCTGTTCCTGATACAGAATCATGTCCTCTGCATTCTTCTTCTTGGCAAGCGCGTCAGCGTTGTTTGGCTTGATTTCCAATGCTTTATTGTAATTTGTGAGGGCCAACTCATAGTTCTTGGAAGCCTCGGCATTCTCACCTTTTGCAAGGTAATTTTCAAAGTCATAATCGAGTTTGGCTTTGTCGTTCTGAATCTTGAGATATTCGGAACTGTTAACAATTTCATCGATTCTGTCAATCATTCCGAGTGCGTAGGAGTCGTCGGGGATCACGGTCAAGGCAGCTTCGTATGCTGTTTTCGCCTCGACGTATGAGCGGTCTTCGTAAAGGGCGTCGGCTTCGTTTATTTTTGAGTTGTATCTTTCTGAAATATCAAGCTGTGCTTGCAGTTCGGTGATGATGCCAGGTATTTCTTTGTCGTTGGGGAAGAGCTCCAATGCCTGTTGGTAAGCCTCTATTGCCTCACCATACTTTTTTCTTAAAGTAAATTCTTGACCTTGTGATTTAAGTCTAACATATTCAGATGTTTTTGTGTCGTATGCATCTTTCTTGTTTTTGGTCTCCTGATACTTTTCCTTTATAGCATTGTTGTTAGAATATAGCTTGAGAGCCGACTCATATTGTAGTACAGCTTCAGCGTATTTTTCTTCTTTAGAAAGCTTGTCGCCGAGGGCTACCATATCATTGAAACTGTCGAGTTTCTCCTTCTCGTTTTTTAGGGTAGTGGTGATTTCTTCTTTTTTGCCAAGGGCATAATCATCTTTTGGGAAGAGTTTAAGGGCGTTGTTATATTCGGCTAACGCCTTATCAAGTTCGCCTTTGGAGTAAAACTCGTCAGCTTTGTCGATGTGCTCGAAAAACTTCTCTTCTTTTTGGTTTTCTTCACGGATTTTTTGGAGAGTTTTGTCCAATTTACTTTTTGCTGTAGGGTCGTTAGGCTTTAAGCGAAGAGCTTCTTGATAGTATGTCTTGGCTTTTATATACTCGTTTTTGGAATACTCCGTATCTCCTGATTTGATCAGCGACTGGTATGTTGGAGTTTGCTCTTGTGCAACAACATAATCAGTTGATAAACAAAAGAATAAAAGTGATAATATAAAGAAATACTTTAATATATTTTTCATTATTATTATATATTTTTCAGATAACGTTTATACACCTTATTTATTATATGCTGCTTTCTATTTTACCGTCTTTGATAGTCAAAGTCCTGTCGGTCATTTTTGCCAGGTCAGGATTATGTGTCACGATGACGAAGGTCTGTCCGGTTTGTTCTCTTAAATTAAAGAAAAGCTCATGTAACTCCTTGGCATTCAATGAGTCGAGATTACCTGAGGGCTCATCGGCGAGAATAACAGAAGGATTGTTGATGAGTGCGCGTGCCACTGCTATGCGTTGTTGTTCGCCACCTGAAAGCATTGACGGCTTATGGTTCGCACGTTCTGTAAGTTTAAGATAGTCAAGTAGTTGCATCGCCTTTTCGTTGGCTTCTTTTTTCGATACGCCGGCAATAAATGCTGGGATGCAGATGTTTTCTATAGCTGTAAACTCGGGCAGCAGATGATGGAATTGGAATACGAAACCGATGTTTTTGTTACGGAAAGTGGCTAATGCTTTTTGTCCGAGTCTGCTGATGTTCAGTCCGTTGATTGAAACTTCGCCTTTGTCGGCTTTTTCGAGAGTTCCAATGATTTGGAGCAATGTCGATTTGCCGGCTCCCGACGCTCCCATGATAGTGACGATTTCGCCCTTATCTATATGAAGGTCAATGCCTTTGATTACATCTACATTGCCAAACGATTTATATATGCCATTTGCTTCTATCATCAGTCTTCTTTTTTGCCGTTATATTGCAGTTTAGCCCTTGTAAATGGCTTGTTTCTGTCGAAAAGATAGCGATAGGTGACATGTGTCTTGAAATGCTCTGCACCGGCGTGTTCCACAATCTTGAGCATCGGAGGGTTAAAATCGCCTATCCAATTGATTTGCAATTCTTTATATTTGAATTTTCGTTTTATAGCCTGAGCTTCGAGTGAGCATACAAGACCTGATTCGAGGCCTTTTTTACGATGTTCGGGAACGATGCCGAATACGAGTGATATGGCTCGGTCGCAGATTCTTGCGATTTTCACTCTCCAGAAGACACGTAACGCATTGAAACCCTTATCATTACCATTCAAACCTTTATATATTTGGTTAAGGTCGATCATCATGAGGAAGAAACCGACGGGTTCGCCTTTATAATAAGCGAAATGCATCAGTCTCGGGTCGATGATTGGCTTCAGGCTTTTTAATAAGGCT
Organism: uncultured Bacteroidia bacterium; assembly: GCA_902787095.1. GTDB lineage: Bacteria > Bacteroidota > Bacteroidia > Bacteroidales > F082 > Limimorpha. Next base: position 16,411 of record CADAFC010000016.1, on the reverse strand, counting down.
ACCGCATGTTGTCTGGTAAGTTTGGCTGTTCCCGGAATCGAGCCCCATGCTTTGTTATAAATCGTCAGGAAATCGTCGGCATATCTGTCGATTTTGCGTCTGTCGAGGATTTCGAAGGAATAATCTGGATTGTCGTATATGCGATGTGCTTTCTCGTGGAGGATAGGGTCGAAGCCGCCAGGGGTTAGGTTCCTGCGGAACGTTAGTTGTTTGAAATAATCCTTAAAGCCGTAATTTTCAAATAGTTGGCTGTAATAAGGATAGTTGTATGGCATGTTGTAAATGGGGTCGGTGAAGCCTTCCACGAGACATCCCCAGAAGTAGTCGCGGTCGCCGAAGTTTATCGGGCCGTCCATGGCTTCGTAGCCACGTTCCTCAAGCCATTTTTTTGCAGCGTCGAACAGGATATTAGCAGCTTCCTGGTTGTTGATGCAGTCGAAGAAGCCGCAGCCTCCTGTTTTCTGGCCGTTTTCCTCATTTTCATACACTTTTGAGGTTTTCTCGTCGTAAAAAACAGCGATTCGGCCGACTATTCTGCCTTTATTGTCGGTCAGATAGTAGCGTGTTGCGTCACCGTGACGGAACAGTTTGTTGTCCTCTCTGTTGAACACGTGTTCAACTTCGCGGTCGAGTGGCCTGACGTAATGAGGATCGTGTCTGTATAGTTTTGCAGGAAATGCAAGCCATTGCTTGATTTCGCGCTTTGTTGTTACTTCATGAAGTGTATAGTTCGGCATCAAAAAACTCCCTATTCATTATTCAGATAGGAGTCAACTACTGCCTTTGCTTTTTCCAAATCGTCAGTATAGACCAGCAGTACCGTGCTTTGGTCAAAACTGCCGTCAGCCCATCCTGCGTTTATGCTCGCCTGGAAATTGTTCTGCGCGAAGCAGGGTATGTTCTCTTCTTTAAGCATTGCAGCGATGTAGTTGGCCTCGATATCTGTGCCAATAAAAATTTTTTCAAGTCCTTTTTCCATAATTATATTTTTTTTGCAAAAATAAAGAAAATTTTGTAATTTTGTAGTGAAATTTTAAAAAAATGAAAAAGATTGATATTCAAGCGAAATACGATGGTTTTATCGAGTATTTTGAGGAGACGATGCCTGTAGCGGAATCGGAGTTAAAGTTTATGAATCCGTATCAGCTTGTTGTGGCGGTGGTGTTGTCGGCTCAATGCACCGACAAACGTGTCAACATGACCACGCCGTCGTTTTTCGAACGTTTTCCAGATGCGAAGTCGTTGTCAGAGGCTTCGCAAGATGAAGTGTATCAATTGATTAAGTCGATATCGTATCCGAATAACAAAGCCAGGAACTTGATTGGGATGGCGAAGACGTTGGTAGCTGATTTTGATGGCGTAGTGCCCGATAATCTTGATGATTTGCAGAAGTTGCCCGGGGTAGGGCGCAAGACTGCCAACGTGGTGATGGCTGTGGCGTTCGACAAGCCCGCAATGCCAGTGGATACTCATGTTTTCAGAGTTTCGGCAAGGATTGGCTTGACCAAGAATGCAAAAACTCCATTTGAGACTGAAAAGCAGCTTGTGGCGCATATCCCTCAGAAACTGCTGTCTAAAGCTCATCATTGGTTGATCTTGCACGGACGTTATGTGTGTATTTCAAGAAAACCGAAATGCGACGAATGTGGAATTAAAAATATATGTGATTTTTATCAAAAAAAAGACAAAAAAGTTTGCTGATTCAAAAAAATGTTTATATTTGTAGCGTTGCAGTTTGATTAAAAACTCGTCAAAATCGGGCTGTAACATTTGAGATTTTAATTATTGTGATTATTAACTTATTGATTTAAAACTATTTAGAAAATGGCAAGTAAGAATATCGAGGAAGATGTCGAGAAAGTAAGACAAGAGAAACTTAAGGCTTTGGAAGCCACATTGGGAAATATTGAAAAGTCGTTTGGAAAGGGCAGCATCATGCGTCTTGGCGACAATCATCAGGAGAAAATCGATTCAATATCAACGGGTTCAATTGGTTTGGACTATGCGTTGGGAATTGGTGGAATGCCACGTGGAAGAATCATTGAGGTTTTCGGTCCTGAGAGTTCAGGAAAGACGACCTTGGCGTTGCACGTCATAGCAGAAGCCCAGAAACAGGGCGGAATAGGTGCTTTTATCGATGCTGAGCATGCTTTCGACCGTTTTTATGCGAAGAAATTGGGCGTTGACATTGAAAACCTGCTGGTGTCGCAGCCTGACAATGGTGAACAGGCACTGGAAATCGCTGAAAACCTTATTCGTTCTGGAGCTATCGACGTCATCGTGATTGACTCAGTGGCAGCTTTGACACCGAAGAGCGAGATTGAAGGCGAGATGGGCGACAGCAAGATGGGTCTGCAAGCCCGACTGATGTCACAGGCGATGCGTAAGCTCACGGCAACTATCAGCAAGACATCGACAGTGTGCATATTCATCAACCAGCTGCGTGAGAAGATAGGCGTGATGTTTGGAAATCCTGAGACGACAACAGGCGGAAACGCCTTGAAATTCTATAGTTCTGTGAGACTCGACATCCGTAAGGTCAGTCAGATCAAGGACGGCGAGAACATAATGGGTAACCGTGTGAAGGTGAAGGTTGTGAAGAACAAAGTGGCACCGCCATTCAAAAAAGCGGAGTTCGACATCCTCTATGGTGAGGGTATCTCAAGAATCGGCGAGATTATCGACTTGGGTGTGGAACTCAACATAATCAAGAAGAGCGGCTCGTGGTTCAGTTATAACGATACAAAGCTCGGACAGGGCAGGGATGCTCTCAAGAAGCTTCTTGATGAGAATCCGGAACTGTGCGATGAGCTGACACAGAAGATTACCGAAGCATTGAAAGATACAGATCAGGATTTGTAATTTATTGAATATCAGATATAAATGAAAAGAGTTTTTCTGGTTTTGGCTTGCGCAATGATGCTTACAAGCTGTACGGATGTTGAAGAAGGTAAAAATACTAAAACCAATGATAATCAGCAAGTTGTAAGTCAGAAAGATGAACTTACGGCTGACACTCTGGATGTTGAAGGATACATCAATAGAGCCAGATGGTATTTGACACATGAACAGGTGGGCTATGCTATGCGAGACGTCAACAGCGCCTTATCTGTTGACAACAAGAATGTTGATGCATTGCTTGTGTTGGCTGATATTTATTATGCGTTGGGTGATCAGGATAACATATTGCTAACATTGAACAAGGCTACAGAGATGGCCCCCATGGATTCACGACCGGTGATAAAGTTGGCAGAGTTGAGTTTTCTTCAGGGGAACAACAATTTGGCAAATGCGTATCTTGATAAGGCATTGGAACTCAATAGTATAAATCCTAAGGCATATTATGTGCGTGGCATTATCTGTATGTCGAAAAACGACACTGTACAGGCTTTGAAACAGTTTATGAAAGCACGAAGTCAAGACGATACGTTCATTGATCCTGTGTTGCAGATTGCCACTATCTATGCGGCACAGCGCAATCCGATGGCTCGTGACTTTTATAATCAGGCCATAGCTATGGAGCCGGATAACTACGCAATTTATTATGATTTGGCGATGTATTTACAGGACAATGGCAATCCGGAGAAAGCGTTGGAGATCTATGACACTTTGGATGTCAAGATGCCTGGAAATTATGATATCTGCTTCAATAAAGGCTATGTAAACCTTGTGTATCTCAATGAATATGACAAGGCTATTGAGTGTTTCGACAAGGCATTGGAGGTCAATTCAAAATCTGTTGACGCGCTTTTGAACAAAGGCGTGGCATACGAACAGAAAGGCGACTATAGGGAAGCGAAAAGCATCTATCTCCAGATTTTGAGGGAAAATCCCAATTATCAGCTGGCGATAGATGCTTTGCACCGAATAGGCGAGTAGTTACTCTTCTTTTGGTTCGATGAACAGTTTGGCGAGTTCCTCAAGGTTCTCGTTGAGTTCCTGTTCAACACCATGAAGCTCTCCGAGTTTCTCGAGAGGCTCGTTCATGCTGAAGTAGAACTTGATCTTAGGCTCTGTTCCTGAAGGTCTAACGCTCACTTTGATACCGTCTTCGGTGAAGAATTGCAGCACATCTGATTTTGGCAGATTGATGACTGTCTCCACGCCGAAGTTCATGTCCTTGCAGACTCCAAGTTTGTAATCTCTGATTTCAGTTATTTTTGAGCCAAGGAGGTTCTTAGGCGGGTTAGTTCTGAACTGAAGCATCATCTTTTTGATTTCTTCTATGCCGCTGATGCCTTTCTTGGTCAGGGACACGAGTTTCTCTCTGAATACGCCGAATTCCAGGTATATCTCTTTCAGTATCTGATATAGTGTGCGGCCTTGTTCGGCAGCCCATGCGGTGGCTTCGGCAAGCATGAAGCATGTGATGATGGCGTCTTTGTCGCGTACGAAGTCGCCTACGAGGAATCCGTAGCTCTCTTCGCCGCCGCAGATGAATTGTTCTTCCGGCTTGTTCAAGATCTTGTCGGCGATGTATTTGAATCCTGTCAGCACATCGTAGGTCTTGACGTTGAACTTGTCGGCAATTTTGAGCAGTAAGTCGCTGGTTACTATGGTCTTAACGATGAATTCCTTGCCAGTGAGTTTGCCGAGCTCCTCCCAACGTGTTAGGATGTAATATGTGAGTATGCTTGCTGTCTGGTTGCCGTTGAGCAGCAGGAATTCTCCGCTGTCGTCTCTCACTGCTACACCCACGCGGTCGGCATCAGGGTCGGTGGCGAGAACCACGTCGGCTTTCATGGCTTTGGCTTTCTCAATGGCCATGCTCATTGCTGCCGGCTCCTCTGGGTTCGGTGACACAACAGTAGGGAAGTTGCCGTCTGTAACCATCTGTTCCTCAACAGGATAGAAGTTTTTGAATCCGGCTTTGGCGAACAGTTTAGGCATAACCTGACCACCGGTACCGTGGATGGGGGTATATACGAATGAGAGGTTTTTGTGTTTCTTTATCAGTTTTGGTGACAAAGAAAGACTCATGACCTTGTTGAGATATATCTCATCGAAGTCATCGCCAAGCATCTCAAGAAGTTTGGCGTTACCTTTGCGTTTCACCATTGAGATGTCGGTGATTTTCTGCACCTCGGCTATGATGTTTTTGTCGTGTGGAGCCACTATTTGGCCACCATCTTCCCAATATACTTTGTATCCGTTGTATTCCTTCGGGTTATGCGATGCTGTTACCACGATACCTGACTGGCAATGCAGTTCACGGATGGCGAACGAGAGCTCTGGTGTTGGACGTAAGGCACTGAACAAGAACACTTTTATGCCGTTGGCTGTCATCACGTCGGCGGTGATTTTCGCAAACTCCTTGCTGTTGTTGCGGCAGTCATACGCAATAGCAATCTGTGGTGTTTTCATGTCGGCGAACTTCATTTTGATGTAGTTTGCCAGACCTTGTGTCGCCATTGCCACGGTGTAGATGTTCATTCTGTTTGTTCCCACGCCCATGATGCCACGCAAGCCGCCTGTTCCGAATTCGAGGATGCGATAGAAACTCTCGGTGAGCTCGTTAGGGTCGTTGTCGATCAGATTCTGGACCTGTTTTCTCGTCTCTTCGTCGTATTGACTTGATAACCAAGACTTTGCCTTTTCAATGATTTCAGGTGTAGCGTTTTCCATGTCTATATATTTAAGTTAATAATTCAATTTTTGATAAATCACGTTGCAAATTTATATAAAAAACTAATACCAAGCGACTCTTTAAACTGAAGAATTGGCTTTAGACGGCCATCTATATTGAATTTAACGTTGTCGTCGTATATGAGATGTACGTTGATAATCGTTGATACATATTTACTTATGGTGAATTTTATACCTGTTTCCCAATCAACGTCGATATTCCATCGGTTGGCTCTGTTTGAGTCCATATAGTTGTTGTAGAGGTTGAGTGTGGAGAAGATGCTGATGTTGTTTTTGAATGTCTGTTGATATTTTATTATGAGGTTGAAACCGAGCTCACCGAGGAAGCGTTTTCCTGGAATCCAGATGCTGTCGCCCTCCACGATGTTCCAATATCCGGCTTCGACGCCAAAGGCTCCCTGGTCGGCCAATGTCTGGTCGTTTACAAATGTGAATTTGCCGGCTGAAGGACTGAAATAAACGCTCACGACATCAAGTATGTTATATGTGTAACCTATTGATACAGTGAGATATGCAGGTGCAAAGAACTTCGATATAGGTACAGAGTCGTTAGGGTAGGCGTAACCATTGGTAAACTGTGTCTTAAGCATAGCCATTGATGTGAAAGTCAGGTTACGGTGGTTGTTATGCGTCATGGTAACGGATGCTTCCAAACGGTCGTCGGTTTTCTCCCAACGTTTGTCCTTGGTGTAACCTTGACCTCCATATATGAAAAGTCCCGTGGTTACATATTTGAACATGCTGCGGTTGTATGTGTGCCTGAAATTTGCAGAGATTTTACCGCTCATAGTGCTCTCGCCGCCAGCAGCCCAATGCGTTATTGCCAACTGATTGATTGTGAATCCAAAACTGCCATCAAGCTTGTGCCGACTCTCTTTTTTTTCACCAATAGTGTCCTGTGAATAGCATCTGTTTGTGTCAAACAAAAACAACACAAACAAAATGCCAATCACTAATACATTGATACTCTTGGCGTTAGCTTTGGACATTGACGTTAAAACAAATCTATTATTATACTCGTTTTTCTTGTGCAAAATTACAAATTATTAATTAAATTTGCAAAAAATTATTGTATGGATTCAATAAAAATTATTATAAAAAAGACGAATGAAGACCTTTTTATGCAAAGCAAATGGTGGGGAAATCCGGATATGCCGGCAAATTTTGAGGTTCCCGACGATTTGATCTTCATCTGTCAGATACGATGCGACGAAATTGCTGAGTTTGATGACGGGAACTTACTTCCACACAAGGGTATGTTGTATTTTTTTGCTGCAATTGACTATTATTTCGGCAATTTCGACTCATATTGCCCAACGGATTTTTACTGGAATAATGAAGATGTGAAAGTGTTTTATGTGGAAGATATTGATAATCAGACGTTTGAACAAGTTGTTTTTGTCGATGACGATGATAAGCCAATTGCCATGAAAGAAATGAAAATGACATTTTCAAAAGCGGATGCGACATGTGACGGCAATAAAATGCTTGGCGAACCGTACAATCGTGAGTGGGAAGATTGGGACGAACCATATAACGGCTGGACAGAGCTTTTACAAGTTGATTCAGATGATTATGAAGAGTGCACCCTGAACTTCATTGATTGGGGAATGTTACATGTTTTGATAAATCCTAAAGATTTGAAAAACAAAGATTTTACCAAAGTTACTTCATGTATTTGTTCAACATAATAAAACCATGAAAAAATCATTTTACGACGAATATGAAGAGCGGGATTTTGAGGTTGAGATTCCTGATGAATTGTATAAAAAAGCATACGAAGACAACGATTGTGACTCTTTGTATGAGGTCGGGATGATTTTGGAGACAGAAACCGAGATTTCGCTTGCTGTGGTAGCAGAAATCATGGAGGAGGCATACGCTGATGGTGAGGGCAGTGATGATGCCTACGAATGGCTGCTCGATTACCGTCATCCGGACGGTGGATATGACGCCTGGAGTTAGTTCAGTTTTTTAGCTATAACCTCGGCGGTGTAGCTCTCTTTGCATTTTGCCAAATCTTCTGGAGTACCTGCAAACACTATGTTTCCGCCAGCGTCACCGCCTTCTGGGCCGAGGTCGATGACCCAATCGGCGGTCTTGATGACATCTGGATCGTGCTCGATGACTATGAGTGAATGACCATTGTTGATCAAGGCCTCAAAAGCAGCCAAAAGCTTGTTTACATCGTGGAAATGCAAGCCTGTTGTGGGCTCATCGAAGATAAACAAGGTAGGACGCTCATTGGTTCCATTGACCAGAAATGAAGCCAATTTTATACGCTGCGCCTCGCCGCCTGATAGGGTGGAAGAAGGCTGTCCCATTTTGAGATAGCCGAGTCCTACATCTTGTAACGGCTTGAGTTTCAAGATGATACGGTCGGTGTAATTCTTGTATTCGTTTGGCTGGCTGAAGAATTCTATGGCCTCGTTGATACTCATTTCGAGTATGTCGAAGATGTTTTTGTCGAGGAATTTTATCTCGAGGGCTTCTTCTTTGTAACGTTGGCCGTGGCATACGTCACATTCGAGGAAGACGTCGGCCATGAACTGCATCTCTACTTTGAGTATGCCTTCGCCCTCGCAGTTGTCGCAGCGTCCGCCAGGCACGTTAAATGAGAAATACCCTGCTTTAAGACCGCGCATTTTCGATAGTTTCTGTTCTGCGAACAGGTTTCTGATGTCGTCGAATGCCTTGACGTAAGTCACTGGGTTTGAACGAGTTGACTTGCCTATTGGGTTCTGGTCGATCATCTCCACCGACTGTATGGCTTGGATGCTGCCACGAATCGAGCCGAAGGAGCCTGTCTTTTCGGTAGTGCCGCCATACATTTTCTTCAACGAAGTGTAGATGATGTTGTTGACTAGCGACGACTTGCCCGAGCCGCTGACGCCGGTCACCACGGTAAGCACGTTGAGCGGTATTTTTACGTTGATATTCTTGAGGTTGTGCTCAAGACAGCCCACAAACTCGATGGCGTTGTTCCATTTGCGACGATGTTTCGGCACCGGAATCTCCATTTTGCCTGTAATGTATTGTGCAGTAAGCGATTGCCCGCTTTGTTCCATAGCCTTGATGTCACCTTGGAACACCAGTTCGCCGCCGAAACGTCCCGCATAAGGACCTATGTCGATTATTTCATCGGCGGCACGGATTATTTCTTCGTCGTGCTCGACCACTATGACGGTGTTGCCGATGTCGCGCAAGCGTCGTAGAACTTTTATAAGTTGTTGAGTGTCACGGGAATGCAGTCCGATGCTCGGCTCATCGAGTATATAAGTGGAGCCCACAAGGCTACTACCCAACGAGGTTGCGAGGTTGATGCGTTGCGACTCGCCGCCGGATAGGGTGTTGGAGGCGCGGTTCAAGGTCAGATATCCAAGTCCGACTTCCATGAGGAAATCGATGCGGTTACGAATCTCAATGAGCAGTCGTTCGGCGATGGAACTCTCTGATTCTGAAAGCTTTAGGTTGGTAAAAAACTCTTTTAGCGAGCCTATCGACATCGTAGTGAGGTCGGTGATGCTTTTCCCGTTGATTTTCACGTAGTTAGCTTCTGGACGCAAGCGTTTTCCGTGACAGTCGGGACAAATGGTTTTGCCACGATAGCGTGACAGCATCACACGATATTGGATCTTATATGATTGACTTTCAACGTCTTTGAAGAAATCATTGATGCCTATGAAATACTTGTTGCCTTTCCAAAGCGTATCTTTTTGTTCTTCTGACAGCTGGAAGTATGGCTTGTGGATTGGAAAGTCGAAATAATGGGCCACTTTTATAAAATGGTCGCGGAACTCGCTCATTTTCTCACCTCGCCAGCAGGCAATAGCGTTGTCGTAGATTGACAGCGACTTGTCGGGAACCACCAGATCCTCGTCGATTCCGATTACTGTGCCGAAACCTTCGCATGTCTTGCAGGCACCGTAAGGGTTGTTGAATGCGAACAGATGTGTGGTTGGAGGCTCGAAGGTGATGCCGTCGGCTTCGAAACGTGACGAGAACAGTGTTTCTTGTCTATCTCCTTGATTGTCAACGAGAATGATGCATTCGCCTTTGCCCTCGTAGAAAGCCGTTTGTACTGAATCGGACATCTGGCCGATAAGTTCAGATGAGTCTTTGTTGACTTTCTGTCGGTCGACCATAATGCGGATATCGTCTGGTTTTGCTTTGCCTTTTTCCTTGAGATAATCCTCGATCCTTATTTGTTTTTCGTTGATAATCAGGCGGTTAAAGCCTTGCTGAAGTAGAATATTCAGATGCTCTTGAAGTGTTCTGCCTTCAGGTATTATGACAGGTGCGAGGATATATACGGCTTTACCTGTCTGTTGGAGTATGAAATCGACCACGTCGCCCACCTGGTTGCGTTTCACTTCCTTTCCGGAAACGGGAGAGAAAGTCTTTCCGATGCGGGCGTATAATAGCTTGAGATATTCATAGATTTCCGTTGTCGTGCCTACGGTAGAGCGCGGGTTGCTTGTCATGGTGCGCTGTTGGATGGCGATGGCGGGCGAGAGGCCTGTTATCAGGTCGACGTCGGGTTTTGAGAGACGGCCCATAAACTGTCGTGCATAGGAGCTCAGACTTTCGACGTACCGGCGCTGTCCTTCGGCATAAATGGTGTCAAAGGCCAAAGATGACTTGCCTGAGCCCGAAAGTCCGGTTATCACGACAAGTTTATTTTTGGGGATGCGTAAGTCGATGTTTTTCAAATTGTTAACTCTCGCTCCGTGGATTTCTATGTTCTCTAATTTCGTCATTGCAACTATGATATCTCAAAAAAATTGCACGAAATTACAAATTTTTTTCGCTCCGTGTTAAAAAATGTTGTATATTTGCAAAAAAATTAGACAAAATATTGTTCAACCATTAAAGAATAGGAGAGACATTATCGATTAGACTTTACCCTTTTTGAATGTATAACCTTTTAAAAAAGGGGGACTTATGTCAGATATGTTAAATGATAAGGAGTTGGTGCTCCGTTACCGCAACGGTGATGTGGCCAGCTTCCAGATTTTGGTTGACCGTTACCAGAATAAGATTTACTCGTACGTGCTGATGCTTGTGAAGGACAAGCAGTTGGCTGATGATATATTCCAGGACACATTCCTGAAGATTATCCGTACCATCAAGGCCGGAGCATATAAGGAAGAAGGAAAATTCATACAGTTTGCGATGCGTATTTCGCACAACCTTATTATAGATCATTTCCGTAAGGCTAAGAGGCTGCCGATGGTAGACCCGACGAAGGAAGACTACGATATGCTTGATAACGCAAGGTTTAAGGACCCGTCGATAGAGGAGCAGATCGTGACGGAGCAGACCTACGACGACGTGCGCAAGATGATTGAGTTTTTACCGGCTGAGCAGCGCGAAGTCCTGGTGATGAGGATGTACGACGACATGTCGTTCAAGGAGATTGCTGAAGCCACGAATGTCAGTATCAACACGGCATTGGGACGTATGCGCTATGCTTTGATCAACCTTCGTAAGATGGCGAAAGAGAAGCACGTGGAGCTCACTGTGGCGTAAATGTTAAAATTTATTAACAAAAATTTTCAAAGTTGTAAAATAAATCGATATCAAACGGCGTTAAGATTTCAAAATATAAACGAAATCGAGTGCCTATGGTATTAAATTCTACACTGTCATTTGAAGATGTGGTTAAAAACGTGCTGTACGACATGTGCTCGGAGATGCAGCCAAGTCGCAAAACACTGGATACAATTCTTCAATACGCCGCTACTTACGAGTGCGCTGAAGCATAACTGATGAGTAGGGGGTTTATCAAAGAGGGCGACCAGGAAGAGATTCCGATGGTGCCACCGAGGGCTTACCTGCCTAAAGGCATGCCCAACTACGTGACGCATGAAGGCTTGGAAGCGTTGAATAGAGAACGTGAAAGTCTTGAAAATGAACGTGCTGCGTCAAGTGGAAACTACATAATGAGCAATTTTATCGATGCAAAGATGAAATTGCTCATTGATCGTATTAATACCGCCGTGGAGGTGGATATGACCAAAGCCAACAAAGAGACAGTAAGCTTCGGGGCGTATGTGAAATACAATGATCACACGGTGCGCATCGTGGGTGTCGACGAGGCCGATTTCTCGAAAGGACTGCTGTCGTTCATCTCGCCGGTTGCGAAGGCGCTGGTAGGGAAAAAGGTTGGGGACAAGTTCGAGGTTAAGATTCCGAAAGGGACGGAAGTGATTGAGGTTCAGGGGATTTGGTATGAGGCGGTGACGCTGACGGTGCAAGAATCGTCGCATTCGGATGAGATTACTCGCTCCGCTCGGAATGACAATGGTGATGGCGTGAAAACGTCTAATTCAAATGAGATTCCTCGACTCCCTGCGGTCGCTCGGAATGACGGCAGTGTTAATGTCATTTCGACCGAAGCGGAGCGAAGTGGAGACCGGAGCAAAGCGAGAGCTGAAAAATTCTCAAACAAAATTGATGTTTTCACACCAGAAGAAAACATCATGGAGTTCCTGCCGGTGGTGAATGAGAGGGGAATCATTGTCGGGAGGGCGTTGCACATGGAGTTGCATAAGGGAAATAAAATCCTGCATCCGGTGATTCATCTGCATGTTATTAATAAAGGTGTTGTGGCATACAGATATTGGTGGCATGTGGCTTTTGGTGACACGCCAGAGAAGACTCTGAAACGGAAATTGTCGGAAACATTAGGAATTACTGGTGTTAATCCGAAGCTGAAAAAGCAATATATACGTGAGACGAAGACTGAAAAAGAGCTTGTTTACGTTTATATTGTAAATTCTGAAGAAAATTTGTTGAAAACTCCCGAAGGTAAAGAATATTTTGATATTTTTGCAAAAGATTAGGATTTGTAAAAATATTGAAAATGGTTTTTAGTCCAAAGTTATTTTATTGCCTGAAAAATTACAGCAAAGCGCAGTTTTCGGCTGACGCCATGGCTGGTGTCATTGTTGGTATTGTTGCGTTGCCGCTGGCTATCGCGTTTGGTATCGCTTCGGGTGTGGGCCCGACGGAAGGTCTTGTTACAGCCATCATAGCGGGATTCATCATATCTTTTTTAGGAGGCAGCAAGGTGCAGATCGGCGGTCCGACTGGAGCGTTTATCGTTATTATTTACGGAATTATCCAGCAGCATGGACTTGGCGGTCTGATGATAGCCACAATTATGGCTGGAATAATCCTGATTTTGATAGGTGTGTTTAAATTGGGAAACGTCATCAAATTTGTGCCATACCCAGTGGTTGTTGGTTTTACCGGCGGTATCGCCTTGACGATTTTCTCGACACAGATGAATGATTTGTTCGGCTTCGGTATTGAGAAGGTGCCTGCCAACTTCATCGACAAATGGATTTGTTATTTTCAAAATGTGACACATATCAATTGGTGGGCGTTTGGAGTGGGGATTGCCAGTTTGCTGATTATCATTTACAGCCCGAAGATCTCGAAAAAAATTCCAGGCTCTCTGGTGGCGATTGTGCTCATCACATTGATTGTGTGGGTGTTAGAGCGCTTCTGTGGAGTGACGGGAATTACGAAAATTGGCGATTTGTATGAGCTTCCGACGTCAATACCGGCGCCAAAGTTGCCTGATTTGGGTTTGAAAGAAGGCCAGTCGTTGATTCAGCTGATGACGGATTTGGCACCTTCGGCGTTTACTATTGCTATGCTGGGTGCTATCGAGTCGTTGCTATCAGCTATGGTGGCAGACGGTGTGATTGGTGACAAACACAACTCCAACACGGAGCTTATCGCACAAGGCATTGCGAACATCGCAAGTCCTTTGTTCGGTGGCATTCCTGCGACAGGAGCCATTGCAAGAACCATGACAAACATCAACAATGGCGGTAAAACCCCGGTGGCGGGCTTGATTCATGCGGTGGTGCTGCTTTTAGTGCTGCTTTTGTTTGGTAGATTAGTCGGTCTGATTCCTATGCCTTGTCTGGCTGCGGTGCTTATCATGGTGGCATACAATATGAGTGGCTGGCGAACGTTCAAGATGCTGGCTAAGAACCCGAAGGCTGATTTTGCGGTGCTTATCATGACATTCCTGTTGACAGTGATTTTCGACCTGACGATTGCTATCGAAATCGGCTTGGTGGCATCAATCGCGCTGTTCCTGAAACGTACCAACGAGGCTACTGTCATCCGCTCGTTCCATGATGAGATTGACCCAGGTGATAACACCGATGTGGCGATGAGTTCGGAAGAAAAATTACAAATTCCGGAAGGCGTTGAGGTTTATGAGATCGACGGACCATATTTCTTCGGAATCGCCAATAAATTCGATGAGATAGACAAGTCGGTGGTGGGTAAGGAGTACAAGGTCCGAATCATCAGGATGAGGAAGGTGTCGTTTATCGACAGCACTGGTATTCATAACTTGGAGTTGCTTTGCGACACCTGCAAGCAACGTGGCATGATTGTGGTGCTTTCTGGTGTCAATGTGCATGTGAGGGCGACGTTGGAAAAGGCAGGAACCATTAAGAAACTCGGTGAGGAGAACGTGTGCTCGCATATCAATTTCGCCTTGAAGAGAGCAGAGGAGATAGTTGAGAGTTGAAAGTTGAGAGTTGAGAGTAGTTTTAAAGAAGGGACACAAATTTGTGTCCTTTTTTTGTGTTCATATTTTTTGATCGAACAGTAAGTTGTTTCCGATGTAAATTTACAAAAATTTTGAAAACAGTTCACAACCCTAATTAATTATAAATCGGCACCGACATTTTCTGATTGGAAAGGTTCAAATAAATTTTGAATTGTCAAGAGATTTCAAGGTAAAAAATTCATTATCTTTGCGGGGTATAAATTACCATAAATATGACCAAGGAAGATAACAGAAAAGAACGCAGATCATGGTGGATGCAGTTCCTGATCAGCGTCATCGGAACGGCAATTGGCGTAGGCCTGACTTTCGCTGTCAGCAACAGATTGGAAAACCGAAAGAAAGAGCAGGCACAGCGTCTGACCGCCATGATGGTGATTCATGACATCGACGAATCGATAGAAAGGGTGAAATCGATGAAAGATGATATGGAACAACAGTATAATGCGACAATTTATGCGATGAGTCATCTCGATCAGATGGAATCGCTGTCGTACGATACGTTGGTGCTGGTTCTTGCTTATATATTGGAGGAAGACGAAGCGTTTAGTTTCGATACATCAAAGGAGAAAATATTCCATAGCAGTCCCGACACATGGCAGAATCTGGGAAGCATGAAGTTTATTGACAATGTGCAGTCGTTCTATTTTAATCGTCAGTCATTTCTGGAGACCTACAACAAATCGGTTTATTGGAAACGTCCGGTGTCATCACGAGAATATGAGGAGATATATGTTTATGATGAATCGTTGAGTGTGGACCAATACAAGGACTTGTATTATTCACAACTGCGTGAATTTCTTAAAGAGAAACTGACCGAAACCAGCGTACAGCACTACATTAACTATGCGGCGTGGCGACTATACATGGCTACAAGAATGATTGCCGATTGGATTAAAATAAATAACGAGAACAAATTCCTTATGAGCATCACCGACGAGGAGTTGGAAGCTTATGTAAACAGCATAAATAAGACAGGCTTTGCCTTGAAAGAAGAAGATTTGATAGGTAAATGGAGCATAACATCCAGTGATGACCGTAATGTGGACTGGGAATTCGGTAACGACCACACTATTACGATTGTGAGTCATCAGCTGATTAATGCGAACATGCCTTTTGCTAAAGGGAAACTGGAGGTACATTATTCCTTGAAAGGAACATGGGCAATTGAAGGTGACTCGTTGATACATACCGTTGAATGGGATACATATGAGCCAGGAGTTGACGGCAGTGGGATGAGCGCTTTGCCTGGAAGACAGGACATGTTGGATGACTGGCTTGAGGAATACAATGAATCGCTCTTGGAATATAAACGTAATAACTCCGGTCGTAAAGAACGTAACGCATACGGCGCCTGTCTGGATGCATCGCGCGACAAGATGGAGATAAAAATAATGGCTCCCGATGAAAAAGGGGAGATAAAGCTTGAAGTCGCATATTTGAAGCGTAAGAAATGATTCCGGCATATTAAAAAATATGAATAAGCAGATTACATTGGAGCAGGCCGTTGAGAAGGTTCATGACGGCATGACAATTATGTTCGGCGGATTCCTCGGAGTGGGAAGCGCAGTGCAGATCATCGACGCTATCGTTGAGAAAGGCGTGAAAGATTTAACAATCATCGCTAACGATACCGCTTACGACAACATCGCCCATGGTAAGCTCGTCGCAAATCATCAGGTGAAGAAGGCTATCGTGTCGCACACCGGTACCAACAAAGAGACGGCGGCACAGAAGAACGCCGGCACCCTTGAAGTTGAATACGTGCCACAGGGCACCTTGGCAGAGCGCATCAGAGCCTACGGCGCAGGTCTCGGCGGAGTGCTTACCCCAACAGGTCTCGGCACCATCATGCAGGACGGCAAGCAGATCGTGAAAGTCGACGGTAAAGACTACATCCTCGAGAAACCTCTCAAGGCTGACATCGCATTCTTGCGCGCCAACATCGTCGACGAGTTCGGTAACATGGTGTTCCTCGGCACGACCAACAACTTCAACCCGCTGATGGCCACCGCCGCCGACTATGTTGTCGTTGAGGCAGAGAAACTTGTGAAGGTTGGAGAGATCAAGCCGGAATGCGTACATGCTTCGGGAATCTATGTTGACGGTATTTACGTTGAGAAATAATAGAAGAGACGCACGGCCGTGCGTCTGTACAAATAA